>JACADX010000264.1 GCA_013389125.1 Parvularculaceae bacterium
CAAGGCTTCGCGCCTTCATCGTCGAGCCGGAGAGCCGCAGCCGCTTTCGCATCACCTCGAAGAGGTTGATCTCCGCCTTCACGCCGCGCAGGAAGGCGATCGACACATGGCGCCCCATGAAATTCAGCGCCTCGAGATTGCGCGCGACGAAGTCGCCGCCCGCCATGTCGAGAACGACGTCGGCGCCGCCGCGCTTGCGGATTTCGTCTTCCCACTTGCAGGTCGCGTAGTTGAAGGCGCCGTCCGCGCCAAGACCTTCGATCGCCGCGCGTTTTTCCTCGCTCGACGCGGTTGCGAAGGCCCGAGCGCCGATCGCCTTCGCCGCCATGATCGCCATGACGCCGATGCCGCTCGTACCGCCGTGAACGAGCAGCGCCTCGCCTGGTTTTAGATCGGCGTCGTCGAAGACATTCGCATAGACGGTGAACACGGTTTCGGGGAGGCCCGCCGCATCCTCGAGCGAGACGCCCGCCGGAAGCGGAAGGCAGGATCCCTGATCGGCGAGCGCGTAGTCGGCGTAGCCGCCGCCGGTCAGAAGCGCACAGACCTTATCGCCCGTCTTCCAGCGGACGACGTCCGCGCCGCGGGCTTCAACGATCCCCGAGACTTCAAGGCCCGGAATGTCGCTCGCGCCGGGCGGCGGCGGGTAAAGCCCCATGCGCTGCAGCACGTCGGGGCGGTTGACGCCGGCGGCCGCGACCCGGATCAGAACGTCGGAAGGTCCGGGCGAGGGCGTCGGCCTTTCCGCGAGCGCCAGAACTTCCGGCCCGCCGGGCTTCGTAATCTCGATCGCTTTCATCGCTGCGTCCTTCGCCGTCGATGAGCCTGCTTGAACGATGCGCCGGCCTTGCGCAACATGGATGCGGCGAGGGATGGAGACCGCCATGGAAGACGACCGCCCGCGAGAACTCCCCGATCTCACGCTTGAGAAGATCGGCAAGCAGGATCTCTATTCAATGTCCGTCGGCGATCTTGAGGAACGCATCGCTTCCTTGAAGGCGGAGATCGCCCGCTGCGAACAAGCGCTCGCCGCCCGCGGTTCGACGAAATCCGCAGCCGAGAAGCTGTTCAAGTTCTGAGCGATCGGCGTTCAGGCCCAGATCTCCATGACAAGTCCGCGCGCGTCGCGCGCGCCGTCGCCGAGCCTTGTCGCGCGGCCTTCAATCCGCGCCGCCGCGGTCATGGCGAGGGCGATCGCGTCAAGGACATCGTCATCGGCGAAGCAGGACCGCGCCGGGATCTTTTCCCTCAGTTCGCCGATCAGCGCATCGAGCCGACGAACGCCGGCGCCCGCGAGCAGGCCGCGGCGTTCGCGGGCGCCTTCGGGGGAGCGTTTCGAATGCGCGCACGGCGCGCCCTTGAGCGCCGCGAAAGCGAGTTCGGGATGCGCTTCGCCGATGCGGCGCTGATCTTCCGGCGTTATGATGCGGTCGAGTTCGCGGATTTTCGGCATGATCATGAAGGCCTGACGCGAAAGCCCCCGCCCGCGGGCCTTGCCATAGGCGTTCGCGTCTTCATACCGTTCGAAGGCGAGCATCGCGCGCGATGGGGAAGCGAAGACGCTGGCCCGGCGCGGGCCGAGGCGTCGCCGCGCCTCGGTTTCGCAAGCGCGCGATCCGGCGTCGGCAAGGCCGATCGGCATGTCGATCATGATCGCCGCGGCGCCGAGTCCGGGGCCGTCCAGAATTGACCGCATCGCGTCTGCGAAATCGACGCGGATTTCGCCTCGATCGAGAAAATGCGCGGCGACGAGCCATCCGCCGCGGCATCCGTCCACTCCAAGGACATATCGACGGCCGTCCATTCGCCTTTGAGTTGCTGGCATGTCCGTTGCTGTCAAAGCCCTGTCGTCGAAGGGGACGCCGGCGCGCGTTAACGCTTTTGTTGTTGTCACCGCGAGCGCGGTTCGGCAACCTTGGAACTGGGCTCGGGATGGCAAGATTGATGGATGCCGCGGAAACAAACCGGACGGCGAAGACGGGCGCAATGACGTTCGTGCAGTCGGAGGTCTTTGCGCGCACGTTCCGCGAGGGCATGTCGCTCGTCGAGGAGACCGCGAACTATCTCGACGGCGAGGGCAGGGACGCTTCGAAATCCCTCAGCCGCTCGGCGGCGCTTTCCTACGCCGGCGCGTCGATGCGCCTTACGACGCAGCTGATGCAGATCGCCTCCTGGCTCCTCGTCCTGCGCGCCGTGCGCGAGGGCGACATGTCGGTTGCCGAGGCGTCGGAAGAAAAATACCGCCTCAACGCGCGCGAGCGCGTCGCCGCCGATCTCATCAGCGGCGAACTTCCAAGGAGGCTGCTCGCCCTGATCGACGGCGCAAGCCAGCTTTACGACCGCATTCATCGCCTCGACGGCGACCTATTCAGGATGAAGCGGAGCGAGACGCAGACCCACGACGCAGCGGCGCAACAGCGCGCGCTGCTTGACGCCTTCAGCGGCGGGCGCGGGCGGTAGCGCGTCAGGCGAGAAAGCGGAAACCGGTCTTTCGCTAATCCGGCGCGCAGATCAACAGACTGGACGTTCGGCGGGATCCGGAGTTCGCGCGAAGCTCTAGGCTCAGCCCTTCTTGAGGCTGAACGCGCCGAATTTCTGCTGGAACTTCGAAACCTGTCCGCGGTCCGCGATCTTCTGCGGCCCGCCGGTCCATGCCGGGTGGCTGATCGGGTCAATATCGAGCGACAAGGTCGCGCCCGCCTGACCGTAAGTCGAGCGGGTTTCAAAGGACGTGCCGTCGGTCATGACGACCTTGATCGTATGATAGTCGGGGTGAATGCCCTTTTTCATGGCGAGGCCTTTCGCGCGGCGCGCGTCCCTGAAGTTCGTCAAAGCGAGCGGGGCGTATAGGCCGGGCCCTGCTGGAAGGCAACCCCGCGCCCGGGGAAAGCCGGCCAAATTCGCGCTGGCGCGGCGCGGGCCGCCGCCTTATGGTTGCAGGACCCCGACAATTTCCGGACTTACTCAAGGTCGACCATGCGTTTTACGCTGTTGGCAGGGGCGGCATCCCTGCTCCTTGCGGTCATCGCCGGCGCGGCGTTTTTCACGCTCAGCAGCTTTAACCACTTCAAGCAGGTCGAGAACCGGTTCGCGGGCTCGTGCTCGCCGGTGACCGGCGTCGCCGGACCTGAGGATATCGAGATCGCCGGTCCGTCGCGCGCCTTCGTCTCTTCGCTCGACCGCCGGGCCGGAAAAGGCGCCCGCGGCGCGATCTTCTCGGTGCGGATCGACGACCCGCTCGACAGCGAAAACTGGCGCGATCGGACCGCCGGCGCGCCCGCGAGATTTCAGCCGCTCGGGCTCAATTATTATGAAGCGGGAGACATCCGTCGCCTTTTCGTCGTCAATTCGGCGACGAAATCGGTGGAGATTTACGCGGTCGCCGGCAATGGCGACCTGAAGCACGTCGAATCCGTCACGGAGCGGCGGCTGACGAGCCCCAACGATGTCGTCGCGGTCGGCCCCCGCGCTTTTTACGTTTCGAACGACGTTGAAGCGGGCCGGTCGTCGATCGTCGGCAAGGCGCAGTTTCTGATGCGCGCCGCAGCCGGGACGATTTTCTATTACGACGGCGTTTCGATGCGCGCCGCGGCTGAAGGATTGAGGTTTGCGAACGGCCTTGCCTTGAACGCCGAGGGGACGCGACTTTATGCGGCGGAAACGGCGGGGCAGTCGCTCGCGATTTACGATCGCGACGCCGAGACCGGCGTCCTGACCCTCGCCAAGACCGAACCGCTGCCGGCGGCGCCCGACAACATCAACGTCGCCTTTGACGGCGCCTTGTGGATCGGCGCGCAGCCCAAGCCCTTGTCGACGCCGCTCGTCGAGCGCGACAGCGCGCAGGTCGCGCCTTCGCTCGTCATCCGCTATGTCGACAAGGAGGGCGTCGCAGCGCCGATGACCGAGGTCTTTTCCGATCGCGGCGCGCTGATTTCGACTGCGTCGGTCGCTGCGGTTTCCGGAAGGCACCTCCTCATCGGCGCGCTTCTTGACGACAAATACCTCATTTGCGACCTGCCGGGCTGATGCGGTTTTTGTCGACACGCGGCCGCGCGCCCGAGATCGGCTTTCGCGAGGCGGTCTTGTCGGGCCTCGCGCCGGATGGCGGCCTCTATATGCCCGCCGCCTGGCCGGCGCTTCCGGCGGAGGCGATCGCCGAATTCCCGGGCCGGCGTTTCCCGGACGTCGCGGCGCGCATTCTCGCGGAATTCGCGGGCCCTGAATTGTCCGCGCGCGACATCCTCGCCATGGCGGAGCGCGCCTTCGCGGCGTTCGACCCGCCGGAAGTCGCGCCGCTCCGTCCGCTCGGCGGCGAGGATCATCTCCTCGAGCTTTTTCACGGCCCGACGCTCGCCTTCAAGGATATCGCGATGCGCATGCTTGCGGCGTTCTACGACTGGGCGCTTGGCGGCCGCGCGCGCGGCAAGACGATCATCGGCGCGACGTCCGGCGACACCGGCGGCGCCGCTGTTGACGCCTTTGCAGGATCGTCAAACGTCGAAGTCTTCATGCTGCATCCCAAAGGCCGCGTCTCGGACGTGCAGCGGCGGATGATGACGACCGGGCGCGCGGACAACATCGTCAACATCGCGGTCGAGGGCGCGTTCGACGATTGCCAGCGGATCGTCAAAAAGCTGTTTGCGGATGAGACGCTGAACAGCCGGCTCGATCTCGGCGGCGTCAATTCGATCAACTTCGTCCGTCTGGCGATTCAGACGGTCTACTATTTCACCGCCGCGGCGGCGCTCGGCCGCCCGGCGGCGTTCATCGCGCCGACCGGCAATTTCGGCGACGTCTTCGCCGGCTATGCGGCGAAGCGGATGGGTCTTGAGATCGCCCGCCTCGGCGTCGCCGTCAATGCGAACGACATCATGCGCCGTGTGCTGACGACCGGCGTCTATGAGCCGAGGACCGCGGTCCCGACGTCCTCGCCGTCGATGGATATTGAGATCGCGTCGAACTTCGAGCGGCTGATCTTCGAGGCGGCGGGCCGCGATTCGAGGGGCGTCCGCGCGCTGATGGGGGAGCTAGAGGGAACGGGCCGGATGGTCCTGCCGCCGGCGATGCTTCAGGAGATCGGACGCGATTTCCGCGCGGAAAGCGCCGACGAAGCGGAGGTCGCGTCAGAAATCCGGGAGATCTTCAAGCGGACGGGCGCGCTCGTTGATCCGCATACCGCGGTGGGGCTCGTCGCCTTGCGAAAATTGCGGGAGAAGGGCGCGATCAAGGGACCGGCGGTCTGCCTTGCGACGGCGCATCCGGCGAAGTTCCCGGAGGCCGTGCGCGCGGCGTCAGGCGTCTATCCCGAATTGCCGGAGCGCCTTGAGGGCTTGATGACGCGTGAGGAACGGATGATCGCCGCGCCAGCAGACCCGGACGCGGTTCGCCGGCTGATCCTTGAGCGATCGCGATATGTCGAAGGAGCGTGCGGCTGATGGTTGACGTCATGACCCTTGATAACGGCGTCCGTCTCGTCGCCGATCCGATGCCGGGGCTTGAATCCGCCGCCCTCGGCGTCTGGTTCCGCGCCGGAGCCGTCGATGAGACGCCTGAAGAGCACGGGGTCGCGCATCTTCTGGAGCATATGGCGTTCAAAGGGACGACGACGCGGAGCGCGAGGTCGATCGCCGAGGAAATCGAGAAGGTCGGCGGCTACCTGAACGCCTCGACGGGCTACAGCCGGACGGGATATTACGCGCGCGTCTTAAAGTCGGATGTCAGAGTCGCGATCGACATCCTCGCCGACATCTTGACGAACCCGCTGCTTGACGCCGGCGAGCTTGCCAAGGAACGCGACGTCGTCATCCAGGAAATCGGCGAGGCGGCCGATGTGCCGGACGACGCCGTGATGGAGATGCTGCAAACGCTCGCCTTTGGCGGGCATGCGCTCG
>JACADX010000194.1 GCA_013389125.1 Parvularculaceae bacterium
CTCCGCGATGTCGCGTTCGAGGGCGCGCCGGCGATGCTTCTCAAGGACGAGACCGCGACGCCGATCCGTTCGTTCAAGGGACGCGGAACCGAGAACTTCGCGCAACTTTACGCGGCGACGGCGCCGCTTGTCGTCTGCGCCTCGGCGGGCAATTTCGGACAGGGTCTCGCGCTGTCGATGGCGCGGCGCGGCGGCAGAGCGATCGTATTCGCCGCCAGAGCCGCCAACCCGCTGAAAATCGCGCGGATGAAAGAGCTCGGCGCTGAAGTCCGCCTCGAAGGCGGCGATTTCGACGCCGCAAACGCCGCCGCGACGGCGTTCGCCCGCGACGCCGATCTCCCCTTTGTCGAGGACGCGGCGTTCCCGGAAATCGCCGAAGGCGCCGGCGTCATCGCGCTCGAAATGGCGGAAGAGGATTTCGATGCAATCTATGTCGCGGTCGGCGGCGGCGCGCTGATCAACGGGATCAGCGCCTTGTTGAAAAACGCGCGGCCGGATGTCGCCGTCATCGGCGTTTGCGCCGAGGGCGCCGCGTCCTACGCCCTTTCCTGGCGGGCGCGGCGCCCAGTCGAAACGCAAAAGGTCGATACGTTCGCGGACGGCATCGCCATCAGGGCGCCGGTCGAGGCCTCAGTCGCCGAACTCGTCGCGCGGGTCGACGATTTCGTGCTTGTCTCGGACGCTGAAATCCTCCGCGCCATGCGGGCCCTTCATCGCGCGACGGGGATATTCGCCGAGCCCGCAGGCGCCGCCGGCGTCGCCGCCGCCGTCAAGGACGCCGCCGCTCGCCGCGCGCAGCGCCCGGCCTCGATCATCTGCGGCGGGAATGTCGCGCCCGATGACCGGACGCGCTGGTTCGGCGTTTAGGCGAAATCGCTTCAGGTCGAGCGCCGCGGCGACGACGCGACCATTCCGTTAAAATGAAAACGGCGGGCCCCTAAGGCCCGCCGCCGCAACAGCGTCGTTTCTTGGGCTTGGGTCGCCGGACGCGATTCCTATATCGCGCCCGACGATCGAAGCATTGTTACAGCGCGCCATTTCGCGCCGAACCGGGTTCCCGCTTTTGCGCCCCCGGCGCGCTAGAAGTCGATCGTCGTGCCGACGAAGATGTATCGGCCCTGCGCGTCCCATGTTTGCGGGTAGGTGTTTCCGTTCTGGAATCCGTCGGTTTGCGACGTGAGCGGCGGATCCTTGTCCAGCAAGTTGTTGACGCCGACCCGGACGTTCCAGTTCTCGCGAAGGTTATAGGAAGCTGCGAGGTCGATGTAGTTCCGGCTCGACAACGTGTTGTTGAGGTTTCCGTTGCCAGGCACTCCGCCGAGAAGATCGACGGAGGAGAAATAGCGCCAGGTGACCGTAGCATCGACGCCGATCGGCATCTCCCACGTCGTCCGCAGCTTGTGCCGCCAGGCGGGGTTCGGCGAACCCGAGAAAACGGCGTTGCTGCAGATCCCAGCGTAAAGGCCCGCGCACTGGGTTTTCGCAAGACCCGGCAGAGGCTCGACGATCAGATCGATCAGGTAGCTGCCGACGAGGTCAAACGTGAGAGCGCCTGCATCGCCCAGTCCCAGCTCGTCGAAATCAAAGCCCCAGTTTGCGTTGAGGTCGATGCCGGTTGTCTTTAGCGAACCCGTATTCGTGTTCGTCGCGATGAACTGGCCGGCGCCAATCCAGAGGTTGCCGGCGGCGTTTCGCTGGATAAGCGTACAATACGTCGGATCGCCGGTCACAAGGCATTGCGACATGGCGGTCGCGCCGCTGATCGTCCCAATGAAATCCTCAACAGTGATGTTGAAATAGTCCACGGACACGAACAGGTTGCCGGGCACGAAATCGGGCGTCAGCACGACACCTGCCGTATACGTATCTGAAACTTCCGGCCTCAAATTCGGATTGCCGCCGAATACAGCGTTGTACTGATGCGCCGGGCTCGATGCGATTGAGCCGTATTGCGCGGCCGAGACGCCGGTGTTTGCGCACTGCGCAAAAGGAGCGGTTGGAGCCGCGCCCGCACACGGATCGGAAAGACCGTTAGCCCCGGTCTGCAACGTCGTCAGTCCCGTGAACTGCGGCGCGAACGCCTCGATCACGTTGGCCGCGCGAGCCGCCCGCTGCCAGCCGCCGCGAACGCGGAACTCCGGGACAACCTGCCAGTCGCCGGTGATTTTCCATGCCGAGTAGGCGCCGGAGGTCGACACGTCGGAGTGACGATAGCCGCCCTGGATCGCAAAGCTTTCTGCGAACGCCTGACCTGAGACGATCGGTATGTTCGCTTCGACGAAGAAGTCTGTCGTTTCGATCTCGCCCGAAACCGGCGGCGTCGACCCGCCCTGGCCGGCAAGATCGCCGGTTGCGAAGAGAAGATCGGGACGGTAATCGAGCTGATCCTTCCGCCATTCCATGCCGAAGGCGACCCCAACTCCTTCCTCAGCGGCCGGCGACTTGATGCCATATTCGCCGAGATCGCCGGCGAGGTTGATCTGGCCGTTATATTGCCGCGTGTTGCCGTCCTGGAAGGATGGAACGGAGATGTAGTTGGCTTGCGCCTGATCGACGCCGCCGATCTGGAAGATGTTGAGCGGCACGCAATTGACATCGGAACCGTCAATCACCGACTGGCAGGTCGGAACGCCGCCGACGTCGACAACGTTTATCGCTCGCTTAAGGCGGGAAATCGAGACGTCGCCCTCATATTGCTGCGCGTTGTGCGTATTCCCGTATTGGAAGAAGGCGTCGTAGTTCCAACCCTCCAAGATTTCGCCGCGGACGCCGGCCATGATCCGGAAGCTCGTAAGGCGGATCGAATCGTTGCGCGGCACGGCTTCGACGAGACGCTTGCCGGGATAGAGCGTCGCCGAGCCGGTCGTAACGCCCGAGCCGGCCGTGCCGTCGCCGCAAATGTAGTCAAGCTGGCTGACGCCGACTGCGTTCGGCGTAGTGCCGATCAGCGGGTTGTTGCAATTGACCGTCGAGGTTTCAAAGAACGTTCCGGAGAACGCGATCTGCGCGTCCGACTTATAATCATAGAAGGCGGCGCTGGAATAAACCTCGACATGGTCGTTGATCTGATATTTGCCCATGGCGCCGAGGACGTAGCGTTCGTCAGGCCGCTGATAGAAATTGGTCGGCGCGTAGTTGTAGGCGTCCGCCGACAGGGCGTTGGTGAACGCGTCGGTCGGACGGAACGTGTTGCCGGGGCCGTTTTCGTCGAGCGTCCATGTGCCATTTGGGGATGCGAATGTTCCGTTCGGCGACGTTCCCGAACCGCCGCAGACGAAGTTCGGGGTTCCGCCGCCGTAGGCGCAGGCGGAATAGTCGCGATCCGCCTGCAAGATCGCGTCGTTATTGCGATAGCCGGCGTACATCGTGACGTTGCCCCGGCCATCCTCCGAATTCGCGCCGACGATCAGCGTGATTTCCTGACCTTCGCCGTCGAAGACGCCTTTTTCCGGAACGTCGAAATTTCGGAGGTTGAGGCGATCTTGGGCCGCCTGATTGTTATTCGAGTGCTGATAGCCGCCAGCTTGGGCGTCGATGCGAACGCCTTCGAAATCGTCAATCATGATGAAATTGACGACGCCGGCGATAGCATCCGAGCCGTAAACGGCCGAGGCGCCGCCGGTGAGCACTTCAACGCGCTCCACCAGCGCGGACGGAATCTGGTTCAGGTCAGGGGCGACTGCGCCGCCGGTTGGAATCGAGGTGCCGTATTGAAGGCGGCGCCCGTCGACTAGAACGAGCGTGCGCGTCGGCCCGAGGCCGCGCAGGCTCACTTGCGCCGTACCGGATGCGCCGTTCGACGTGTTCGATCCTTGCGCCGCGAAGGCTTGCGGCAGCGTGTTGACAAGATCCTCGACCCGGTTCGTGCCGCGGATGTCGAATTCGACATTGCCGATCGTCGTAACCGGGGTCGCTGACGCCGCGTTGGCGGAGGGAATGCGCGAACCCGTAACGATGATTTCATCATCGACCGCATCTTGCGCCTGCGCGAACTGCGGCGCGACCGCGGCCGCGAGCGCGAATACCGAGGCGCGCGACAAGAGCCCGCTCTCCCGTCGATTGATTGTGTTTTTGTGCATGTAAGCCCCTATCCAGTTGAGGTTCGCCAGTTGGCGTTTTGACGGCGCGCTCCCGGGCCTTCGGGCCAGATGGGTCTGGTCCGTCTTCGCCCTGCGCATCGGGTGAGACAGCGCGTCGCGCCGGACCCTCAGTCTCGATTTGGGATGACGTTGAGGTTGTTGCGTTCCGGCAACAGATTAATTTGAGGGATGCATTGCGCCTCTTCGTATTTGGGCGCTAAGCTCCAAAAAGCGGTCGGAATGTCTTCACCACATTCCGACCAGTCTAACTGGAGGACTATCGACGGGCTCACCATCGATGTCACGACCTTCAGACACCGGGCCATGAAAACCCCTCAACGGGGACAAAGGCGCGGCGCAAGGATCTGGAGGCGGCGGCATTCGAGCGGCGTCGCGCGCTTTGGCGCGCGCGTCCTAGTGATGGGTTTGAGCGCGTGGCTGATTTCGGCGACAGGTTGAACGGCCCACCCGCATCGGTCGATGTGGCTGAGATCGATCGCGCCTTCAGGCGGCATGACAAGATGCTCGTCCGTTGGCTCGCCCGCAAATTCGGCGACATCGACACCGCGCGCGACATCGCGCAAAGCGCCTATCTTCGGGTCTGGCGATATGCGCAGACGCAGCCGATCGACAATCTCCAGGCGCTGATCTTCAAGACGGCGGCGAACCTCGCCGCCAACGAGTTTCGCGCGCGAAAACGCATGCAGGCGGTCAGATCCGATGCTGCGTCGAATGGCGCTGAAAATCCGATCGAGCAAATCGCCTGTTCGGCGCCGTCGCCGGAATCTGCGGCGGTCGCGCGGGAGGAGATCGCCGCCTCCGTGCGCGCGCTCGAGTCTTTGCCGATGCAGGCGCGCCGCGCCTTTGTGCTGAGCCGCTTTGAGGAAAAAACCTACCGCGAGATCGCGGCGATCCTCGGCGTCTCAGAGAGCAGCGTCGAAAAATACATCATCGCCGCGCTGAAAGCGCTGCGAGAGGCGGCTGAAGAGACCGGTCGGCCGGCCAACATCGTTCACCTGCCAAACAGGCGAACCCGGCGATAGGCGCAGGTTGCGTTCAACAACAAGAAGAGTGCGACATGATCGAGAGGCTCACAAAAGACGATGCGGCGGGGCTCGCGCGCGACGCCGCCGACCGCTGGATGGCCCGAAAACATTCGGGCGCAATGAACGCGGACGAACGACGCGCGTTCGAGGAATGGCTTGCGTCGTCGGCTGAAAACCGGCGCGCCTTCGCGGAAGTCGAGCGCGCGCTCGAGCGGGTCGACGCCGCAGGCGAGGCGCTGCTCGAGGCCGAATTCGAGGACCAGTTGCGCGACGCGGCCGCAAGCGAAGAACGTTCGGGCGGAAGGCGGGCGACCCTCATTGCGGCCTCGCTTGCGGTCTTCGCGGTCGCCGGCGTCGTTGCGCTGCACCTTAGCGGACGCGGCGGCTCGCCGGCGCCGGTCGCCTATGAGACGGCGATCGGCGAATCCGAGAAAATCGCGCTTGCTGACGGGAGCGAAATCGAACTCAACACGAATTCGCGCATCACCGTCGCCTACGACGCCTCTGCAAGGTCGGTCGCGATCGAACAGGGCGAGGCGTTTTTCGATGTCGAGAAGGACCGCGAGCGTCCCTTCCTCGTGAAGACAAGGCTTGCGGAGATTGCGGTGACGGGCACGTCGTTCAACGTCTCGGCGTTCGGCGACGGCGCGATGGTGAACGTGCTGACCGGCGTCGTCGCCGTCAAGCCGCTTAACGGGCTTGAGGTGACGCTCCTTGCGGGCGACGCCGTCAGGATCGGAGCCGATGGGAGCGCCGGCGCCGTCGCACGGTTTGATCCGACCCTCGTCTTTGCCTGGAGGACCGGCAAGGCGCGGTTCCACGAAGAGCCGCTGCGGAATGTCGTCGCAACCCTCAACCGCCATTTTGAAACGCCGATCATCCTCGAAGACGAACGCCTCGGCGATCTCCCGGTCACCGGCGAATTCGACATCAAGGATCGCGCAACGGCGGTGACGGCGCTCGCCCTGATCTTCGGCCTTGAAAGCCGCGACGAGCCGGCGCGCACAGTTCTTCGCGAGGCGCGGACGCCGTGACCCTCGCCCTTCGCTTGTCGCTGATGTCGTGCGCGTGCGTCGCGGCCCTCGCGCCGCCCGCGCGCGCGCAGGAACGGCCGGCGGGCGTAGAATTGTCGACGGCGATGTCGCCGTCGCCTCAAGCGCCGAGCGGCGCGCCGGCGCTGTTTCCGGTTGAAGTGGTGCTCGACCAGCTCCGCCGCGCGCTCGGCATGTCCTTCGTATTCGACAGCCGGCTTCTCGCCGGCGCGAGGATAAGGCAGGTCGATCCGTCAAAATCGCCGGAGGCGAAGCTCCGCGACGAGCTGAGATCCATCAGTCTTGATTTGCACAAAGTCGCCGGAAACACGTTCGCGATCACGCACGCCGCCGACAACGCGGCGCCTTATGTCGCCGCGGACACCGCGCCGGCCCGGGACCCGCC
>JACADX010000225.1 GCA_013389125.1 Parvularculaceae bacterium
ATCATCCTCGGCAATCCCTCGAACCGGCCATAGAGCGGCGAGACGCGCGGATCGTCATTGCTCAGCGCGCCCGCATATCGCGCGCCGCCGCGCCGGATCGTATCCGCCGTGAACATCGCGTCCCTCTCGGCGTTCTGATCGATCGAGGCGCCGCACGCCGCAAGATCGGTCCACGGCGAGAAAAGAAAGGCGCAGCCGGGCGTCGCCTCCCCGGCGTCGCGAAGCGCCTGCAGCATAGCGAGCGCGAGCCCGCCGCCAGCCGAATCGCCGCCGATGCCGATTTCCGATGCGGGCGCGCCGGATTGAACGAGCCAGCGAAACGCCGCCAGCGCATCCTCGATCGCAGCGGGACAGGGGTGCTCCGGCGCTAGCCGGTATTCGAGGGAAAAGACCGGCGCTTTCGCGGCGAGCGCAAGCGCGTAAGTGATCGGCCGGTGGGTTCGCGGCGAGCCGAACACGTAACCGCCGCCATGGAGATATAGGATTGTGCGGCCAGGTTCGATCCTCCCCGGCCGGTGCCATTCGCCTTTCACAGGCGCGTCCGTCGTTTCGCGCCCGACGCCCTTCGGCAGGAAGGGGAGGACTCGCGCCTCGACTGTTTTCCGAAGTTCGACCGGTTCGACATCCGGCAGCGAAATCTTCTTGAATGTCGATCGGATATAGCGATTGACGAGACGGGCGCGCAGGCTCGGCATGGTGATTCCCGAAGGGTTTTTTTGTCGGAGACTATGGCGGGTTCGGTTTTCGCGCCAGCGCCGAAAATAGGTCGCTAGCCGATCAGCGTTCGTAGCGCCGAAGCGTCTGGTCGATCCGACCAAAGATCGATTTCCCTTTGCCGTTCAGCATTTCAATTTCTACGCGATCGCCGAACCGCATGAAGGGCGTTTTCGGCCCGCCTGCGGCGATCGTCTCGATCATCCGGATTTCGGCGATTCAGGAATAGCCGGCGCCGCCTTCCTCAATCGGCTTGCCGGGGCCGCCGTTCAATTTGTTCGACACGGTCCCGGAACCGATGATCGAGCCGGCGCAAAGCGGTCTTGTCTTCGCGGCGTGCGCGATGAGTTGGCCAAAGTGGAAAGTCATGTCGACGCCGGCGTCGGCGCGGCCGAACGGCTTGCCGTTGAGCGTCACGAGAAGCGGCAGGCAGAGCTTGCCGTTTCGCCAGTCCGGCCCCAGCGCGTCCGGCGTCACAGCGCAAGGACTGAACGCCGACGAGGGCTTTGACTGGAAGAATCCGAAGCCTTTTGCGAGCTCGGTCGGGATGAGGCCGCGCAAGGAAACGTCGTTTACGAGCATCACAAGGCGGATGAAGTCGAGCGCCTCTGCTGGAGCGACGCCCATCGGAACGTCCCCGACGATGACGGCGACCTCGGCCTCCATGTCGACGCCCCATGCGGCGTCCTCGGCTGTCAGAATGTCGTCGCGGGGGCCGAGGAACGAGTCCGAACCACCCTGATACATCAATGGTTCGGTCCAGAAGCTCTCCGGCATCTCGGCGCCGCGCGCCTTCCTGACGAGCTCCACATGATTGACGTAAGCTGATCCGTCGGCCCACTGAAAAGCGCGCGGCAGCGGCGAGGCGCAATCGCGCTCGTGGAATCTCAACGCCGGCGCGGCGCCGACTTCAAGGCTCTGGGCGAGTTCGCGCAAATGCGGCTCCGCGCGGTCCCAGTCGTCGAGCGCCGCCTGCAAGGTCGGCGCGATGCGCGAGGCGTCGGTGCAGCGGGTCAGATCTTCCGACACGATGACAAGCTTGCCGTCGCGCCCGTGCTTCAATGAAGCGAGTTTCATTCGGCCTTTCCTTCAGCCAGTTGCGCGCCGCACCACGGGCAGTAACGGATCAGCACGACATGGCGCTCGCCGTCATGCACGATCAGAGCGAACTGATCCAGCTCTTCATTGTAGGCGATAAGGCTGTCCGGGCAATCGAACGGATCGACATGCTCCCCGCAGTCGAACTGCAAGGCGGCTTGCATCGACTCGCAGCAGAGGGCGGCGGGATCGGGATGAAGCGTCCGCGCCGTCACCCCGCCGGATCCCGCGTCTTCCAGCTATCGACATAGCCCTCGAACTCGACAGCGCCGGCGCCCTCGCCGATCTCCAGGGGATCGCGGGTGTCGATCATGACGGCGTATTCGTCTGTGGCCGGCTTTTTCTGCACGAGCATGTTCTTGAGCGCCTTCGGGTGGGGCCCGTGCGTGAAGCCGGACGGGTGAAACGTCATCATGCCGGCGTCGATATTGTCACGGCTGAAGAAGTCGCCGGCGTGATAGAATAGAACTTCGTCGTAATCGTCGTTGTTGTGGAAGAAGGGAACTTTAAGCGCGCCAGGATCGGTCTCGAACGGGCGAGGCGCGAAGGTGCAGATGACGAACCGGTCCGCGAAGAACGTCGTGTGCGCCGAAGGCGGCACGTGATAGCGATGGCTCATCAGCGGGCGGATGTGCTTGATGTTGATCCTGACCGGCGACAGCTCGCCGTGCCAGCCGACGACATCGAGCGGGTTGTAGGGGTAGGTCGCGACCGAGATCTTGCCGCGCTTCTTGATCTCGACGCGGGTTTCGCGGTCGTCCGCCTGTTGCGCCTTGAACGCAGCGTCGATCCTTGGCGCGTCGAAGAGGGCCGGGTCTAAGATCGCGTGAGGTCCGACGAGACCCTTGTCGGGAAGCGTGTAATGCGCGTTCGTCGCTTCGATCATCAGGATCGACAGGGGCGATGTCGGCGCAAGGCGCCACATCGTGCCGCGCGGCAGCATGATGTAATCGCCGGCGTCGAAAGCGAGATGACCATAGTCGCAGTAGAGATCGCCTGCGCCCTTATGGACAAACAGCATCTGGTCGCCGTCGCCGTTGCGCGCGAGCGCCGGCATCGGTTTTTCAAGCTTCCAGAACCGCATTTCGGTCGCGTGATTGTAGAGGACCTTCGGAGCAGACCACGGGCTCGGCGGCGCGTCCTTTAGCGCCGCGAGGTTGAAGGCGCGCGGGCGCAGCGGCCCCTCAAAGCTCGACCAGCCCGTCGGCGGGCGCTTGTGATGGAGGAACGACGCCGGCCCGAAAAATCCTTCTTTCGAAATTTCTCGCTCATAGGTTCCAGGCGGCATGTCCGCATGCGCCTGCCGGGAAGCTTCCCCTTCGATCCGCGAAGCCGTGATCCACTTGCGCATGACGATCTCCCTGAAATTAGTAACACACGTTACCAATGCGCCTGCCCGCCGGCAAGTTTCGCGGCGCGCGCGACTCAGGGCGTATGGCGGGAATGATCGAACGCATTGTGGAAAACGCTCTGTTCTCGGCGCGCTGGCTGATGGCGCCCTTCTATCTCGGGCTCATTGTGGCGCTTGCCGTGCTTTTCGTCGAGTTCGCCGCAATCCTCATCGCCTATGTCACGGCGTCGGTCGGGTCTATCGGCGGCGGCGCGGCATTCGGCGAGGAGGAGGCGATCCTCGGCGCGCTTTCGCTGATCGATCTTGCGTTGATGGGGAGCCTCATCCTGATCGTCGTCTATTCGGGCTACGAGAACTTCGTTTCGCGGATCAGGACTGGCGAGCACGCGGACTGGCCCGACTGGATGACCAAGGTCGATTTCGCGCAGCTGAAGCAGAAGCTCCTCGCGTCGATCGTGCTGATCTCGGGCGTTCAGGTCCTCAAGGCCTTCATGTCGATCGACAAATTCACCGACCGCGATCTCATGTGGCTTGTCGGCGTTCATTTGACGCTCGTCCTTTCCGCCCTCGCCTTCTCGGTCTCGGACTTCCTGCAGGCGAAATCCGGCAAGAAGGATCACTAGACCGCAGCCTTTCGCATCGTTCACGGCGCATCAGCGGCGCGTGACTTAGGCGCCCGCCTCTTGCCCGGCGAGGCCTTCGCGGCCATATCGCCTCAGGCGAACAGAGGCGCTCATGAAGACGCGACTGCTTATTCTCGGCTCCGGCCCCGCCGGGCTCACCGCCGCCATTTACGCGGCGCGCGCGGGGCTGAAACCCGTCGTCGTGCACGGCCTGCAGCCCGGCGGGCAGATGACGATTACGACCGACGTCGAAAACTATCCGGGCTTCGCCGATGTCATTCAGGGCCCGTGGCTCATGGAGCAAATGCAAAAGCAGGCCGAGCAGGTCGGCGCCGAATTCGTCTCCGACCTTATCGTCGATGTTGATCTTTCGAAAAAGCCGATCGTCCTCAAAGGCGATTCCGGCGAGACTTATGAAACCGACGCGCTCGTCATTTCGACCGGCGCGCAGGCGAAATGGCTCGGCGTCCCCTCCGAGAAAAAGTTTCAGGGGTTTGGCGTCTCGGCCTGCGCGACCTGCGACGGGTTCTTCTATCGCGGCAAGGATGTCGTCGTCGTCGGCGGCGGCAACACGGCCGTCGAGGAGGCGCTTTATCTTTCGGGCCTTGCGAAGTCGGTGACGATCGTCCACCGGCGCGATCATTTCCGCGCCGAGAAAATCCTGCAAGACCGCCTCATCGCCAGGAAGAATGTCGAGATCATCTGGGACCATCAGGTCGATGAAATTCTTGGGGCGGAGGATCCGCCGGGCGTCACCGGCGTCCGGCTCAAGCACGTGAAAACCGCTGCGACGCGGGAGGTCGCGGCCGACGGCGTCTTCATCGCCATCGGCCACAAGCCGGCGACCGAGCTCTTCGCCGGCAAGCTGCCGATGAAGGACAACGGTTATCTGATCGTGAAACCCGGCTCGGCGTCGACTGACATTCCCGGCGTCTTCGCGGCGGGCGATGTCACCGACGACATCTACCGCCAGGCGGTCACCGCCGCCGGCATGGGCTGCATGGCGGCGCTCGAAGCGGAGCGATACCTCGCGGGGCGCGAATTCGGCGCCGGACATTAGGAGACGATAATGGCTGAAGAAATCGCGATCCTCGCCGGCGGATGCTTCTGGGGCATGGAGGATCTGATCCGCAAGCTGCCGGGCGTCATCGAAACGCAAGTCGGCTATACCGGCGGCGCCCTCAAAAACGCCAACTACAAGCAAGTGAAGACCGGCACGACCGGGCACGCGGAGGCGATCAGGATTCGCTTCGACCCCGCCAAGACCTCGTACCGAAAGCTTCTCGAATTCTTTTTCCAGATCCACGATCCGACGACGAAGGATCGTCAAGGAAACGACACCGGCTCGCAATACCGCTCGGCGATCTTCTATCTTGACGCGGCGCAAAAGGCGGAGGCCGAGAAGATCATCGCCGAAATCGACGCGTCTAAGCGCTGGCCTGGCAAAGTCGTGACCGAAGTGGTCGCGGCGGGCGATTGGCAGGACGCCGAGGAATACCATCAGGATTATCTCGAGAAATATCCCGAAGGGTACACCTGTCACTTCGTCAGGCCGAAGTGGAAGGTCTGAACGGCGCGTTCGGCTCCGCGAACATCTTCGCCTTCTTGGCGTAGATTTCCGCGGCGCTGTATTTGGCGACGATCGTTTCGCGCGCGGCGGCGCGGATCGGCGCGTATTTCGCCGGGCTTTCAAGGATCCGGACGATCGCGCGGGCGATCGCCTGAACGTTATGAAAGTCGACGAGCACGCCGTTTTTTCCGTCCTCAATCAATTCCTTCACGGGATCGGTGTCGGAGCCGAGAACGAGGCAGCCGGCGCTCATCGCCTCCATCATCGACCAGGAAAGGACGAACGGCGCGGTCAAATAGACGTGTACGGATGAAGCCTGCAGCACTTTCAGATACTGGTCGCGCGGGATAAGCCCGGTGAAATGGAGCCGCGTCTCGTCATAGCTGTGCTGGGCGAGCATGCGCTTTTTCCAGCTGTCCCCCTCAGGGAGCTTCTTGCCGTAGGCGACGCGATCCTCCCCGACGACGACGACATGCGCGTTTGGACGGCGCTTCATCACTTCGGCGGCCGCGGCCATGAATTGCGGGAAACCGCGATAGGGCTCCATCCCCCGCGCGACGTAAGTCACAAGTTCGTCGACATGGCTTAAGTCGAGCCCCGGCAGGACGAGCCGCGCGCCCGCTTTCGGCGCGTAAGCGTCCGTGTCGACGCCGTCATGAAGGACCCGCAGTTTCGCGCCAAGGTCGGCGGGAAACTGGCTCTTCTGATAGTTCGTCGGCACAAGGCCGTATTCGCAGGCCGCAAGATCAAGGAGGATCGGCGCGTTGCGCCCGCGCGTTCTCAGAAGCTGGTCTTCGCTTAGCCGCTCGTCGGGCGAGAGGAACGCGACGTCCGGACCGACCGGCTGATAGAACCATTCGAAATAGCCGATGTAGCGCGCGTCCGGCCATATGTCCTTGAGGTACATCCCGGGACCCCAGCCCGAATGCGCCATCATCACGTCAGGCGAATAGCCGGTCGCCTTCAACGCAAGACAGGCGCGCGCCGCCGCCTGGCCGTTGATCGCGGCTTTCTCGAATGTCGCAGCGTAAGGGTGAACGCCCTTCGTGATGTTGCGGTGGGGCTTGTAATTGAAGGTCTTGATGAACGGCGATTTTGCGCCCTGGCGCTGCGTCCCGAACGTCACGTCCCAGCCGCGCTTGGCGAGATATTCCCCGATCGGCCCGAACTGCGCAGGAAAATTGTCGTGCAGGAAAAGGATCTTCATCGCGCTAGTCTTCCCGGAGCCCGCGCGAGAAGGCGTCCGTCAGCGGCTTGAGGAGATAGCTGATCGCCGGCCGCGCGCCGGTCTGGATGAAGCTTTCCGCCGGCATGCCGGCCTGCAAAACCTGGCCCTGCAGGAGCGGCTTCAACTGTTCCTCCGGCGGGAGATCGATGAGGACGAGGAAATAGGGGATCCCGGATTGCTTGTCGACGAGATTGTCCGCCGACACCTGCCGCACGGACCCGATCGCTTCGGGCGTCGTGCGCATGTTGAGCGCCGTAAGGCGAATGACCGCTTCCTGGCCAGGGCGCACCTTGTCGACGTCGCGCGGCGAAATGCGCGCCGCGACAAGAAGCCTGTCGCCTTCGGGCACGATGTCCATCACCGGCGATCCCGGCGTGATGACGCCGCCGATCGTGTGAACCGCAAGGCCGAGTACGACGCCGTTTTCCGGCGCGCGGATTTCGGATCGACGGAGCGCGTCGAGGGCGGCTGTCCGCCGTTCGGTGATGCTGGCGATCTGCACTTCGAGGTCTTGCGATTCCTTGATCGCATCCTCGCGCGACTTCTGCTTCAGCCGTTCGATCTCGAGGCGCGCTTCCGAGATGACGCTTTCCGCTTCGGCGCTCGCCGCCGTCAGCTGTCCTTGCTGGCCGGCGATCGCTTCCTTCGCCCGTTCGAGCTCGCGCACGCGCGTCATCGGCGCGAAACCCTCGGCGTTGAGGCGCTTGACCCCGTCGAGTTCTTCCCCGACGAGGCGCGATTGCTCCCGGAGCGAGCGCAACTGCGTCTGATAACCCTCTATCCGCTTCGTTTGCTGCACGACGCGTTCTTCAAGCAGCGCAATCTGCGTCGCCTTCGTCGTTTCGCGCGCGGCAAGCAGGCCTTTTTGCCCTTCGAGGTTGGCGCTGTAGTCGAGATCCGCCGGCGCGAGGCGGAACGCAAGCGAATCTTGAGGTATCTCGGCGAGCCCGTCGCGCTCGGCGTAAAGACGCGCGAGGCGCGCGACGCCTTCGGCGAGCTGCGCCGTCAGGAGATCGACGTTCGAGCGCGTCACCGTGTCGTCGAGGTCTATGAGGAGATCGCCGGCCTTGACCGCCTGTCCTTCCTTCACGTGGATTTTTCGAATGACGCCGCCCTCAAGATGCTGGATCGTCTTTCGGTTGGTTTCGACCGACAGCTGCCCCGGTGCAATCACGGCGCTGTTGATCGGCGCGAGGATCGACCACAGGAGGAGGCCGCCGAAGACCGCCGCGACCCATATCCAGCCGATCCTCAAAAACCGGCCGGCGTCATCGCCGCCGGACGGCGCGCCAGCGTCCGTTTTCTCAGTTGGTGCGGGTGGCGACAACATTTGAATCCGTTTCGGCCGGTTTTTTCGACGCGCCGATCGCCGAGACGCCTGGCGCGATCTTGGCGAGCACTTCGTCGCGCGGGCCATAGGCGCGCGCCTCGCCGTCGGCAAGCATCAACAGGCGGTCGACATGCTGGATCGCGCTCGGCCGGTGCGCGACGATGACGACGGCGGCGCCCCGCTTCTTCGCCGCGAGGATCGCATTTGACAGCGCGACGTAGCCTTCGGCGTCGAGATTGGCGTTCGGTTCGTCGAGCACGATCAGCGTCGGATCCCGGAACAGCGCGCGCGCAAGGCCGATGCGCTGGCGCTGGCCGACGGACAGACGCTGGCCGCGATCGCCGATCTCGGTCTCGAACCCGTCCGCAAGTCCGAGGATCATCTGCATGGCGCCCGCCGCCTGCGCCGCCGCAACGATCTCCGCGTCGCTCGCATCCGGATCAAACCGCGCGATATTCTGTTTCACCGTTCCGGCGAAAAGTTCGGTCTCCTGCGGCAGATAGCCGATATAGCGGCCGACCTCGTCGCGATCCCAGGTCAAAAGGTCCGCGCCGTCGAGCCGGATTTCGCCGGAGACGACGCGCTCGACGCCGACCATCGCGCGCGCCAGCGTAGATTTTCCGGCGCCCGAAGGGCCGATGACGCCGAGCGCCTCGCCCGGCTTCAGCTCAAGGCTGACGCCCTTGACGATCGGCTTCTTGGCGAGCGCCGGCTGGACGTAGACGCGGTCGAGCCGCAAATGGCCTTTCGGCGGCGGCAGCGCGATCCGGTCGACATGTTTCGGCGCGGCGGCGAGAAATTTCTCGAGCCGCTTCCAGGCGGTGATCGCCGAGCCGATGAGGCGCCACTGGCCGATCGACTGCTCGACCGGCGCGAGCGCCCGGCCGGTGATGATCGAGGCGGCGATCATCACGCCGGGCGTTGTCTGCTGGTCGATCACGAGAACCGCGCCAATGCCGAGGATCAGCGATTGCAGCAGCATGCGGCCGGCTTTCGTCGCCGCGCCATAGGTGTTGATGACGTCGCCGGCGTCGGTGTTCGAGGTTTGCGCCTTTGACGTGTGGGCGCGCCAGATCTCTTTCAGCGCCCCGCGCATGCCCATGGCGTCCGACGCGGCGGCGTTGCGCAAGATCGCCGCCATGGCGTTGTCGCCGGCGGTTCCCGCTTCGAGCGCGGTCGAGAGGCCCTTTCGCGAGGCGCGCTCGTTGAAAATCGCGAGCGTGATGAGAAGCCCTGCGCCGACCAGCGCCGTCAGCCCGAGCGCCCAATGCAGCATGAACACGAGCAGGAGATAGAACGGCGCGAAGGGCGCATCGAAAAAGGCGATGACCGCCGAAGACCCGAACGCCTGGCGGATCGTCCGGAGATCTTTGAGCGGGGTGTCGCCGCCCTGTCCGCCCGAATATTTGGCCCCGTCGACGGCGGCGTTGAAGGCCGCGTCGGAGAGCCTTGCGTCAAACCGCGCCGCGGCTCTGGCGACGAGCGCCGTGCGCACAAAGTCGAAGACCGCCATCCCGACGTAAAATCCCAGGACGAGAAGCGTCAGCACGAGGAGCGTCGTGTGGCTGCGGCTCGACAGCACGCGGTCGTAAATCTGCAGCATGTAGATCGACGGCGTCAGCATCAGGAGATTGACCGCGGCGCTGAAGACCGCGGCGCGGATGACGAGCGGCCTCGCCGCGGCGAGCGCGGCGCGCATGTCCTCCGTCAGCTTGACCTCGCTTTTCACCGGGCCTTCTTCTTCCGCCGCAACGCGGCATCGGTTACCAAAACTATACTAATATAATCTGAGCAAGTGTCGCCGCTCTGAGGCAGGACGGCCCTTCTAGCGCGCTGAAAAGACTGGCCTTTTCGCGCCGCCGCACGCCGGACGCCGACGCCTTGCGGCGTCCTCTCGGCTCCTTTCGCCAACTTGTTGACGCGCTTGGGGTTTTTCATCCTCAGCTCACGATGGCGCGGTCGGTGACGCGCCGCCAGCTTGTTCCGTCGGAAAACGCGATGACCGCGCCGCCTGCCTCGTCCGAAACATAGATGATCGCGCCTGCGCCGGTCGAAGACGCCGACGGCAGCGCAGCCTTGGCGTAACTCTTCACCCGCACCGCGCCGTCGACATGGAGTTTCGCCGACGGGCCGGAAACGCCGATCCCGACATCCCCGGCGGAGGTGATCCGCATGCGCTCGGTTCGGCTCGCTGCCGCGCCCGTTCCGAAGACGATCCGCTGCGGCGCGACGCCGCCGGACACCGCGCCATCGACGACAAACTCGATCCCGGCGGTCGATTGCGCGGCCGCGCCGTCAAAGGCGTTGCCGATCAGCGAAAACGTGTAGTCGCCGCTGGCGCAGGCGGCCGGGGCGGCAAGCGTGCCGCGCGACTTCGTTCCGTTGAACACCATTCGTTTCGTGGCGCTCGCATTGGCGACGACGCCGGCGAAGGAAACGCCGTCCGCCTCGCTGTCGATGAGCAATTCCTGTCCGGACGAAAGGGCTGAACTGACGTCCCCGCCGTCGAGATGGAGATGCAGGAGCGCGGCGGGCGACAATGTGTTGATCCCGACCCTGGCGTCAGGCTTGACGACGAGCGCGCTTGTCCAGGCGGCGCCGTCGGCGCTCACCTTCAGCGAGAAATCGTCGGAGCCCGTCAGGCCGAACTCCGCCCTCCCCGAGGCATTATTCTGAAAGACCGCGCTCGCCGTCTTCGCCGTGGCGCTCTTGTTGATGACGACGCGCATGTCGCCGGTTCCGGGCGTGACGTCGTCATGATTGAAGAGCGCCGCGTCCGATTTGACCGCAAGCTTGTTCGCGGCGTCAGCCGTCGTGTTGACGCCGACTTTCGCGAATTCGGCGTCGCCGCCCGCGGTCCCTTCCGCGATCCAGGACGAGCCGTCGAAGACGCGCGCCGCCGCGAGCGCCTCCACATAGAGGCGCCAGCCCGTTCGCGGCGCGAGTTCGATCCAATCGCCGTCCTGAAACGCCGCGATCGAATTCGCCGCCATGCCGCTCCAGTCGGCGCCCGAGGCGCCCGTGGGGATGATATAGGCGTCGCCTTCAGCGGGCGATAAGGGCTGCGCCGTCACCATCGCCGACTTGACGACCGGCTGAACGAGCGCGTCCAGGCGGCGAAAGCTTTCATTGGCGCTGACATGTTTTTGCGCCTGCTGCGGCAGGATGTAGGAAAGCCCGAGGCGGGGCGTGAGACTCATACTTGCTCCGTTCAATACGCAACGCGACGCGTCCGCCCGGCGATGCCGGGCTTTGCGACCGGCACATCATAAGGGGGCCGTCAAGGTGGGGGATGGAATTTTGTTTCCTTTTGGAATCATGAGGTTAGGTCCATCTCGCGAAAATAGGGAGCGCCGCCGCACGGCCTCGCCCGCCGCGCGAATTTCTGGCTTCTCCGTATACGGATCAGAAGCGGCCGCTTCGCTGGTCACCCGAAGGCGAAATCATCCGACGCGAGTTCGCTCACAAGGACGTTGCGGAGGATGAGGCTGTCGCCGCCGCCAAGAGCGATCGTCGTGTGGGTTCCGTCGTCTGTCGCGGCGGCGAGAACTTCCGCGAAACTGTCAAAAGCGGCGCCGAAGCCGACGAGTTTGACGACGTCGCCGACGCCCGCCCCCGCCGTGAAGTCGCGCAGCGTGTCGATGTCGTCGCCGGGATTGAAGACGATCATGTCATTCCCGGCGTTGCCGAAGATGAAGTCGTTGAAGTCCCCGCCTTCGAGACTGTCGTCGCCGTCGCCGCCTTCAAGGAC
>JACADX010000265.1 GCA_013389125.1 Parvularculaceae bacterium
CGATGACGGAAGACGCATTGCTGACCGGCGCGCTCGAGCCGACCAATGAATGGTACGCGGTCGCCAAGATCGCCGGCGTAAAGCTTTGCGAGGCGTATCGCCGCCAGCACGCCTGCGACTTCATTTCCGCAATGCCGACCAACCTTTACGGCCCCGGCGACAACTTTCATCCCGAGAGCAGTCATGTCATTCCCGGTATGCTGCAGCGCGCGCACAAGGCGAAGCTCGCCGGCCGGAACGATCTCGAGATCTGGGGCACCGGCGCGCCCCGCCGCGAGTTCATGCATGTCGACGACTGCGCCGACGCGCTTGTCCACATCATGAAACGCTATTCCGGCCCGCAACCCATCAATGTCGGCGTCGGCTCCGATGTCACGATCGAAACGCTCGCGCGAATGGTGATGAAAACAGTCGGATTGACGGGCGAGCTGAGGAAGGACCTCTCGAAACCCGACGGCGCGCCGAGGAAGCTCCTGTCGATCGAGAAGCTGAAGGCTCTCGGCTGGTCGCCGAAGACCTCGCTCGGCGAGGGGCTTGCCCGGACCTATGCCTGGTTTGCGGCGAACGCGGCCTGAAATTCAGCGTATCGGGCGAATATCGGGCGCGCGCCTTGCGAGCTTCGCCGGCGACCATTGGATCGCCGCCGCAATCTCGCCGACAGACGCGCGCCGAGCCTTTTGGATCTCTCGACGCGCGTCTTTCACGCCGCGAGGCGCTGCATAACCGTCAGCCAGCGCCTTGATATAGGGTCCGACATACCCGCCGGCGACTGCGCGGAATACGAGCGCAAGGTCCGTCAGAAGACGCAGCGGCAACGTCGCCAAATAGAGCTCGGCCGGAAGGTTCTTGTAGGCGGTCCAGATCCGGTTTCGATGACCGTGATAGACGGTGAAGGCGCTGTGACGCCCCGCGACGCCGGACCCTTCATGAAGGACTCGCGCGCCCCGAAGCTGCACGGCGCGGCCGCCCGATAGGCGAAGTCGGAAACCGAGGTCGACGTCCTCGGCATAGCAAAAGAAGCGCTCGTCGAAGCCGCCGAGCGCCTCGAACGTCGCTCTCCTGTACATCGCAGCGGCCGCGCACGGCGAGAAACACTCGCCTTCCGGCGGCAGTTTCTCGGCAGGCCAGCCGAAGCATCCTCGATAGGCGACGCCGAGCGCATGAAAAACGTCCCCGGCGCCGTCGATCCTTGACGGATCGTCCGCATTCAGCTGCGTCGATCCGAATGCGTCCGCCCACGGATAACGCTCCGCCCCGGAGATGAGCTCGTCCAGCCACTGGGGCTCCGCATAGGCGTCCGGATTTAGGAAGACGAGCCATTCGCCTTTCGCGCGCTTCGCGGCCCTGTTATTGGCGGCGGCGAATCCGAGATTAGCGCCTACAAGGTCGATGACGACCGGAACCTGCAAGGCGCGCGCGCGGTCGATCGAATCATCGCTTGACCCGTTGTCGACGATCAGCAGCTCGAAGTCCTTGAAGGTTTGCCGCGACAATCGCTCAACGCAGCGCGCGAGGCGCGCGCCGGCGTTGAAATTGACGACGATGACGGAAAGGCGCGGCAAGGCGACCTCAAATACGTCGCGGCTAGTTGCCAGATGTCGGCGGCGTTTCGCAAGCTGAGCGCCGGACTCGCGGCGCGACAGTTGCGAAGGCCTTCGGGAACAAGGATAAGGACGGGAAGCGTTCTTTTGCAGGTGAGACCGATGAAAACGGAACTTCCGGGCCGCACGCCCTTTAACTCGGACGCCGCCCGCGACATCGCCTATCATGTCCACGCGCAGACCAATCTCGACGCGCATCTGAAGACCGGGCCGTTCATCATCGCCAAAGGCGACGGCGCCGGCGTCATCGACGATCAGGGCAAGCGCTACATCGACGCCATGGCGGGCTTGTGGTCCGCCGCGCTCGGCTTTTCGGAGAAGCGTCTTGCGGAGGCGGCCTACAAGCAGATGCTTGAGCTCCCCTATTCGTCGACCTTTGCGGGGCGCTCATGTCCGGTCCTCATAGAGCTTGCCGAACGTCTCATGTCGATCGCGCCGAAGAGCGTCTCGCGCGCGCTCTTCTGCAATTCGGGCTCTGAAGCCGTCGATACGGCGATGAAGCTCGTTTGGTACTATCAGAACGCGAAGGGCCGCCCGGAAAAGAAGAAGATCATCGCGCGCGAGAAAGCCTATCACGGGTCGACGATCGCGTCGGCGAGTCTCACCGGGCTCGAAAGAATGCAGCGCGAGTTTGATCTGCCGATTGCGCGCGTCGTTCGCGCGCCCTGCCCGCACTACTGGAAATTCGCCGGCCCGGGCGAAAGCGAGGGCGCCTTTTCTGAGCGCATGGCGATAGATCTTGAGGCGATCATTCTCCGCGAAGGGCCGGAAACCGTCGGCGCATTCATTGCGGAGCCGCTGCAGGGCGCCGGCGGGGTCATCCCGCCGCCCGCCGGCTATTTCAAACGCGTTGAAGCGATCTGCCGGAAATACGACATCCTCTTCATCGCCGACGAAGTGATCTGCGGCTTCGGTCGCACCGGCGAGATGTGGGGATCGGAGACTTATGACCTCGCGCCGGACATGGTGACCTGCGCGAAGGCGCTTTCCGCCTCCTACCTTCCAATCGCCGCGCTCATGATCAATGAGCGCGTGTTCGAGGCGATGGTCGAGCAAAGCCGGAAGATCACGCTCTTCGGGCACGGCTTCACCTATTCCGGCCATCCGGTTGCGGCGGCGGTCGCGGTCGAGACGCTGAAGATCTATGAGGAGCGCGATATCGTCGCCATGGCGAAGGAGGCTTCCCCGTCCCTGCAAAAAGGCCTTCGCGCCTTCGCGGGTCACCCGATTGTCGGCGAAGTTCGCGGCGTCGGCATGATCGCCGGCGTCGAACTTGTGGCCGACAAAGCTGTGAAAAGGCCCTTCGACGCGACAAAGGGCGCCGGCGCGATCGTTCAGGAAGAGATGAAGGCGCGCGGCGTTCTTGTCCGCGCGCTCGGCGACGTCATTGCGTTTTGTCCGCCGCTGATCATCGCGGAGGACGAAGTGAAGACTGTCACCGCGCGCTTCGGCGAAGCGCTCGACGCGGCGGCGGCGAAACTTCTTTGACCGGAAACGCCGAATGACCCCCGGCGGCGACAAGAGCGACGATCCGACAGGCACGCTGGCGGTCGCGCTGGCGCATGGATTTCAGCTTCTCACGAAAGACCCGGGGCTCGCGGCCGAGCAGGCGGAAGAAATCCTCAAGCTCTTCCCGACATGCGCGGAGGCGTCGGTGCTGCTTGGCGCTGCGAAACGGCGGCTTGGCGACGCCGCGGGGTCGATCGCCGCCCTCGAAAGAGCGCTGAAACGCTCGCCGTTCCTGGCGGAAGCGCTGCTGGAAAAAGGACTTGCGGAAGCCGCGGCGGGCGAAAGCCGGCGGGCAATGAATTCAGTCGCGCACGCCCTCGCCTTAAAGCCCGACTTCGTCAACGCCTGGCGCGCGCTCGCCGACGAATTGATGCGCGCCGGCGACGACGAGGCGGCCGGCAAGGCTTACGCCAAGCATGTCACG
>JACADX010000304.1 GCA_013389125.1 Parvularculaceae bacterium
AAGTCTGGCGAAAGGAGACGGGCCGTCAGATCTGCGAAGGCTACGGTCAGACGGAAACGACGATCCTCTGCGGCGTCTTCGACCGCATGGCGGTAAAGCCGGGATCGATGGGCCTGCCGTCGCCAGGCGTCGACCTTGACGTGATCGACGAGACCGGCGCGCGCCTTCCCCCTGACATCGAGGGTGACGTCGCGGTCCATCTTGATCCCGCCCCGCAAGGGCTCTTTCTCGGCTACAAGAACGACGCGGAGCGGACGAACGCGACGCGGCGCGGCAATTGGTACCTGACCGGCGACCGCGCCTTTCGCGACGGGGACGGCTATTTCTGGTTTGTCGGGCGCGGCGACGACGTGATCATATCCGCTGGCTATCGCATCGGCCCCTTCGAGGTGGAGAGCGCGCTAATCGAACATCCGTCGGTCGCCGAGTCGGCCGTCGTCGCAAGCCCCGATGAAACGCGCGGCGAGGTCGTCAAGGCTTTTGTGGTGCTTGTGAAGGGCGTTCTAGGATCGGACGCGCTTGCGCGCGAACTGCAGGATCAAGTGAAGCGCGTGACCGCGCCTTACAAATATCCGCGCAAAGTCGAATTCGTCGAGGCGTTGCCGAAGACGATCAGCGGCAAGATCATCCGCAAGGAGCTGCGCGATCGCGAGTGGAAGGGCGTTAAGACGCATGGTTGACGCCTATTCGCCGCTGCTCGACGCTGGGGAAAGGCTGTCGCGCGCGGCGCTGTCGGCTCTTCAGCTTGAGCGATTGAAGTCTTCGCTTTCGCACGCCTACGAAAACACGAAGCACTACCGTGCGGCGTTCGACGCCGCCGGCGTGAAGCCGTCGGATCTGGCGTCGCTTGCGGATCTCTCGAAGTTTCCATTCACGACGAAGTCGGATTTGCGCGCCAATTATCCCTTCGGCTTCTTCGCCGTGCCGCAGTCCGAAGTCGTCCGCATCCACGCCTCGTCCGGCACGACGGGAAAGCCGACCGTCGTTGGCTATACGAAAAAGGACATAGAGGTCTGGTCGTCGGTCGTCGCGCGCTCGATCAGGGCCGCCGGCGGGCGGCCCGGCATGAAGGTCCACGTCGCCTACGGCTATGGCCTCTTCACCGGCGGCCTTGGCGCGCATTACGGGGCCGAGGCGTTAGGGTGCACGGTCATCCCGATGTCCGGCGGACAGACCGAGAAACAGGTCCAGCTCATCGCTGACTTTGAGCCCGAGATCATCATGGTGACGCCGAGCTACATGCTGGCGATTCTCGACGAGTTCCGCCGTCAGGGCCTTGATCCGCGGAAATCCTCGCTGAAGATCGGCATCTTCGGCGCCGAGCCGTGGACTGAGGCGATGCGTCGCGAAATCGAGGAGGCGTTCGCGATCGACGCGGTCGATATCTACGGCCTGTCCGAAGTGATGGGGCCCGGCGTCGCCAATGAATGCGTCGAAACAAAAGACGGTCTAACAATCTGGGAGGATCATTTCTACCCGGAGATTATCGACCCCGAAACGGGCGAAACGCTTCCCGACGGCGAACTCGGCGAACTTGTCTTCACGTCGCTGACGAAGGAGGCGATGCCGATCATCCGCTACCGGACCCGCGACCTGACGCGACTCCTTCCCGGCACGGCGCGCGTGATGCGCCGGATCGAACGCATCTCAGGCCGCACCGACGACATGATGATCATTCGGGGCGTCAACGTCTTTCCGACGCAGATCGAAGAGCAGATCCTCAAAGAGCCGGCGCTTGCGCCGCATTATGTGCTCGAGATCACGCGCCCGGGACGCATGGACGAACTCAAAGTGATTGTCGAACAACGCGAAGGCGCGAGCGCAACTGACGTCCTCGCAGCCTCCAAAGGCCTCAGGCATCATGTCAAGACGATGATTGGAATCTCCGTCGCCGTTGACGTCGCTCCCCCCGGCGGGATTGAACGGTCGCTCGGCAAAGCCAAGCGCATTCGCGATCTCCGTCCGCGATAGGAAGGCCGTCATTGCCGCAGCATCGGCGCGAGCCACAGCGCGGCGACGATCCCGACCGGCGCGACGAATCGGATCGCATAGCGCCACGTCTTCAGCAACGCGCCGCCGGCGCCGAGTTCTTCGCGGGCGAACGTCGCGGAAAGCGCCCAGCCGGCGAAGAGCGCAATCAAGAGGCCGTTGAGGGGCAAAAGGAGCGAGGCGATCGCAAAATCAAGAATGTCGAATATCGACTTTTCGGCGAATCCGGGAATGAACGCCAGGAGCCGAACATCCGACAGGATATTGAATGAGAAGGCGGCCCCGAGCCCGACGAACCAGGCCCCGGCCCCCGCCATGATCGTCGCCGGAACGCGCTTTACGCCCTTGCGTTCAAGCCAGGCGACCACCGGCTCGATCGTCCCGACCCCGGTCGTCAGCGCGGCGATGAAGACAAGTATGAAAAACGCCGATCCGATGACGTAACCCGCCGGCATGTTCGCGAACGCCGCCGGCATGGAAACAAAAACGAGGCCGGGCCCCGCGGCGGGATCAATGCCGAGAGCGAACATGATCGGAAAGATCGCGAGGCCGGCGATCAGAGCGAAACTCGTATCGGCGGCGGCGACGGCCGCCCCGGCGCCGGCGATCGAAACGCGATCTGGAAGATAGGCGCCGAACGCCATCAGCGCGCCGAGGCCGACGCCGAGCGAAAAGAACGCCTGACCGCAGGCCGCGGCGACCGCCTCCGCAGTCAGTTTCGAGAAGTCCGGTGCAAAGAGAAAGCGGAGCGCAGCGGCGAAATCTCCGGTGACCGAAGCATAGATCGCGAGCGCAATCATGAGGGCGAAGAGGAGCGGCATTAGGAGCCTTGAAAAGCGTTCAAGCCCCTCCGTGACGCCGCGCGCCACGATCAGGACGACCAAGAACATGAAAACCGTATGGCCGAGGACGACACGCAACGGCGACGCAAGAAGCGAGTCAAATCGCGACTGGTGTATGTCGGGCGTTGCGCCGTCGAGACCGCCGGCCGCGATGAAGCGCGCCGCATAATCGACCACCCAGCCGGCGACGACGCTGTAATAGGCTATCCCGACAAAGGGAATGAGAACGCAGAGCCAGCCGATCACGCGCCAGAACCTCGAGGCGCGCGCTTCCTCGCTCAACGCCCGGACGGCGTGACCGGGGCTTCCGCGCCCGCGCCTTCCGATCATGATTTCGGCGGCGATAATCGGCAGGCCGAACAGGAATACCGCAGCGAGGTAAACGAGCACGAACGCGCCGCCGCCATGTTCGCCGGCGAGGAATGGAAAACGCCAGATGTTGCCGAGGCCGATCGCCATGCCGGACGCGACAAAGACGAAAGACGCGCCCGACGACAGGGTGGGACCGACGGCGCTCTTGTTGTCATTCACGGGATGGCCTCAATAATTGATGGCGGGGCTGCCAGCAGGGTAGAATGCTCCGGCGAGAACCATTCCTTCGGCCGAGACGCATTCAAGCGAGTGCAACTGCTTGCGCGGCAGGTAGATGATGTCCCCGGCGCTGACGTTGCATTTCCGGTTCTCCGTCCACATGACGCCGGCGCCGGAGAGTATGATCAAGGCTTCTTCATAAAGGTGGCGGTGCGGCGCCGCCCGCGACTTCGGTATCGCCCCGATGAACAGCGTGATTTCCGTCCCGCCTGCGTCGGGCGATGTGAGCACCTGGTAGTATCGCTCGCCCATTGCGCGCCTCTCCGCGTCGTCCGGCGCTGACACTCTCGACGGAGATCGATCGTCGAACGAGCCGACGTCATGCAAGAATTGCGGCGCGGCGGGCGGGCAAACCGTCGCGGCGATCACCAAGCGCGACGCCGACGCGCTCTTCGCCCGAAACCGTTCTCCGGGCTTTACGAAAACCGCCGCATGCGTCGTCGCCCCAAAGCGACGATCGCCGATCTCGATTACAGCGTCGCCCGACACGATAAAGAGCGCTGTTTCCGAGCTTCCGAACCCGACCGCATCAGGCCCTTCGGCGAGCGGCTCGAGCAATTGAAGCGAGAGATTGCCGGCCCCTTCCGCTTTCGAAATCGCCGAGACCACGCGCCACCCGCCCATCTCCTTCCACTGCATTTCTCGGGCGGTCAAAACATGACAGCCGCCGTCGAGATCGGCGCGGCCAGGCGATCGCTCTGCGCGCGCCGCTTCCAGAGCGCCGCGCCAGTCAATCGCCGAGTCCCCTTCCTCTCCCTCATAGGCGCCAATCGCATTGTGGGAACCATCGCAATAGGGCGGCGATTTCGTCCGCTTGCAAAGACAAAGCAGCGCCTCTTCGCCGGCGCTCCTCGCAACGATGCGAATAGGCGTGAAGCCTGTGTCCTTGTGCGATCCGTCGCAGAACGGCTGGTTCGCGCTTCGGCCGCATGAACACCAGAGGCGCGAGTCTCCGGCAGCTTCGAACCGGATTAGCCTCGGCCGCCGCCCGGCTATTTCGCGGGCGCTCACGGCTCGATCGTCCCCGCCACCGGCAATCGTCGCCGATCGATGACGGCGCCGTTTTTGATGACAAGTTCAATCGCTTTCGCATTGTCGATGTTGATGGACGGATCCGCGCCCAGCAGGACGAGATCGGCCTTCATGCCCGGCGCAACAAGGCCGATTTGATCCTCCAGGCCAAGAAATCGCGCCGCGTTGTGCGTGGCGATCTTGATGACGTCGATCGGGGCGATCCCGGCGCCGGCCAGCAACTCCATTTCCCGGTGAACCGCCGGTCCGATCGTTTGATCGGTGCCGAGAGCGATCACGCCGCCAGCCTCGTGGATCTTTCGCAAATTTTCCTGCGCGATCGGCGTCATGATCTTCATCCACCAAGTCCAGCTCCGCTCCTGGAATTCCTTTCTCGTTTCAGTCTTGAGCTTTTCGATCTCCCGCGAGGACAGCGCCGCTTGGTAAAGCGGCTGATCAAGAAAGTTTGGGTTCTCGGCAAGGCGGCTGTAGCTCTCGCCGATCGTCAGCGTCGAGGACATTGGGACCTTTTTGACGGCCATCAGCCTGACGAAATTGTCGCTGACGGGTCCCTGGATGACCGGATGGGCGAGGGTGTCGACGCCGGCGAAGATCGCCTCCCGCGCGCGGAGTTCGCTCGACGCATGGACGGTCGTCCGGACGCCGCGGTCGTTGAAGAATTCGACGAGGCGCTGCAAGAGGTCGACCGGCAGCATCGGAATGAGCGGGCGCGCGCCCCAGCCGCGCTCTTCAAGCGTGAACTTCACCATATCGGGTTTGCGCGCCGCGTGCGCCTCGACGCCAGGCGCCGCCGCGGGCCAGGATTCGACATGGGTCGCATAGGGACTAGACCCGTGGCTGCCGGGATAGGTGACGATGCCCCCGGTTGCGAAAATGCGCGGCGATAGGATGCGCCCCGACTGCTCGTCCGCGCGCAATTCAAAGATGAAGTCAGGATCGTTGCCGGCGTCGTAGATCGTCGTGACGCCTGCGTAGAGATAGCTTGCGAGCGCTTGTTCCGCCTCACGGCGGTTCTGCCTCCTTGGAGGCGATGCTGCAGAATCGGCCGCGCCGCGAAGATGAACATGCGTGTCAATGAGGCCGGGAATGAGGAACTTTCCCGTCGCGTCGATCCGGATTGCGCCGGGCGCGGCCTTGACCGGCTCATCCTCGACGAAGACGATTCGATCGTCCTTTATGAGAATATGCCGACCGGCATGCGGCGGAGAACCGGCGCCGTCAATGATCGTCGCGTTTTCGATGACGATATCGCTCGCGCTTGCGCTGTGGGCTGTGCTGCATGCGAGCAGCGCGCCGGCCGCACGGGCGATCAGCTTGACATCCATGGGAGCCCCGATTGCTGCTGACGAGATTGTCGGCTTTTACGTCCCGTATCAAGCGTCTCGCCATGAGCCGTCGTCCTGTTCTAAGATCGCGCTGGGCGCGTAGGGAGAATTCCGATGGCGACGAGACCGGCGGTGCTCGCCATTGATCAGGGCACGACCTCTAGTCGTGCGCTCATTTTCAA
>JACADX010000266.1 GCA_013389125.1 Parvularculaceae bacterium
AAGCGAAAAAGGACGGCTCGCCGAAGCGGTGAGCGGCGCGGCGCTTCGCGGCGATTGACTTGATGATTAACAAATAGTAGAAATATTTCTGGATCGCAGAAGGAATGCCGCGATGACGAGCTACTACCGCCCGAAGGGGCTCTCCAGCGCCTTGAGCTATCTTGATCCAAAGCGGGCGCTGCTGTTTTTGGAGGACGCGTTCGGCTTCGAGCCCTTGATGGTCATCGTCGACGAGAACGACAAGGTCGCCCATTCCGAAATGAGCTATGGCGATTCGGTCGTCATGGTCGGCAGCGAATGGAGCGAGGATCACCGGAGCCCGAAATCGGCCGGCGGCAAGAACACGCAGTCCGTGCATGTGCAGCTCGCGCGGGGCGAGGACATCGACGCGCATTGCGCGCGCGCGAGGAAGGCGGGCGCTGAAATCATCCAGGCGCCGGCGACGCAATTCTACGGCGACCGCACCTATCGCGCGAAGGATCCGGAAGGCCATGTCTGGACATTCGGCGTGACGGTGAACGAGATGACGCCCGCCGAATGGGACAAGGCGAGCGGGCTTAAAACCCGGAAGCGCGTGTGAAGCCGTCAATCGTCGATCGCAAGCTTGCGGCGCTTGCGGACCCCTCTCGCCGGCGCGTCATCGAGCTTTTGAGCGCGCGCCCGCGCCGCGCCGGCGAGCTTGCCGAGGCGCTCGGCCTTCCGCCGCCGGCGATGAGCCGGCACCTGCGCGCGCTGAAAGAAGGCGGACTGGTCGCCGAGCGAATCGACGAGATCGATTCGCGCGTCCGCATTTATGCGCTCAAGGACGGGGCCGTCGACGAGGTGAAGGCGTGGCTCGCGGCGACCGAGGCGCTGTGGTCCGATCAGCTTCGCGCCTTCAAGAAGCGCGTCGAGACGAAGCGCTGATGGCGGCGTCGGTCATCGTATCGATCCGCGTCGCGGCGCCGGCCGACGCGGCGTTTCGCGTCTTCGTCGACGAGATCGGCGTTTGGTGGCGGGAAAATCCGCTCTTCCAACTCACCGCGCGCGGCGACGGATCGCTGCGCTTTGAACCGGGCGAGGGCGGGCGGCTGATGACGCGGCTGCCGAATGGCGAGAACTTTGAAATCGGCGCCGTCACCGAATGGAAGCCGGGCGAGCGGCTCGCTTTCACATGGCGAACGGCGACGTTTTCGCCGGAACAGTCGACGACGGTCGATGTCCGCTTTGAGCCTGTCGGCGACGAGACGCGCGTCACCGTCACGCATCGCGGCTGGGACGTCATCCCGAAGGAGCACGCTGCGCGCCACGGCTTCCCGCTTGGCGTCTTCCAGCAGCGGCTCGCCGAAAGCTGGCACGAGCGCCTGCTCCGGCTTCGCGCTGCGGCCGCTGCTGCAAAGCCCGATTGACCATCGCCCGCAAGTCGGCTCCATCATCGGCGGCGCAATTCTTGCGGGACTTCATGCACGCCGAACCGACATCCCGACGATACATCTCGCAGCGCCTGAAGCTTCATTACGCCGACTGGGGCAATGCGAGCGCGCCGCCGCTCGTCCTCATGCATGGCGGGCGCGATCATTGCCGCAGCCTCGACTGGATCGCCCGCGATTTCGCCCGCGATTATCACGTCATCGCCCCGGACCTTCGCGGCCACGGCGACAGCGACTGGTCGCCCGACGGCGAATACCCGATGCACGGCTTCGTCTACGACCTTGCGCAGCTCATCCACCAGCTGAAGCTCGCGCCCGTGACGATCGTCGCGCATTCGCTTGGCGGCAATATCGCGATCCGCTATGCGGGCCTTTATCCGGATAATGTCAGAAAGCTCGTCGCGATCGAGGGCCTCGGACCGTCGCCGAAGATGATCGCGGAATGGGAGAAGACGCCGCTCGCCGACCGCATCCGCGCCTGGATCGACAACAAGCGCGCCGCGAGCGGACGCACCCCGCGGCGCTACGCGACGCTCGATGACGCGCTCTCTCGCATGAAGGACGAAAACAAGTTCCTCTCGGACGAACAGGCGCGCCATCTGACCGAGCACGGCGCGACCTGCAATGAGGACGGAACCTGGAGCTGGAAATTCGACCCATATGTCAACATTTGGCCGTGGCTTGACATTCCGCAGGCGGAGAAAGAGGCGCTGTGGTCGGCGATCGCATGCCCGACGCTGCTCGTTTACGGGGCCGACAGCTGGGCCTCCAATCCCGAGAAAGACGGTCGCGCGAAGCATTTCCGAAACGCGCGCGTCGTCTCGATCGCGAAAGCCGGCCACTGGGTCCATCACGACCAGTTTGAGGCGTTCATGTGCGTCGTGCGGGAATTCATGCGTTAGCCAAGGGCTTTGTCCGCGTCGCGCGGGCGAAAAAAAACTGCTGGACATCGGAACAAAAAGGGAATATCGAACAAAAGACGAACAAAATCCGTTTTCGAATCGGCGCTGCGAGCGGTTCTGCTGGCCGCCAAGCTGGATGGAGGCGTCAATTGGCCAAAACTGCCAGGGTTGTTGTGGAAACCGGCGTGTTGAAGGACGCAATGGGACTCGGCCTACTGCTCCTGATCATCGCGTCAAGCCAGCTGGCGAGCTTCGTTCTCGGCGCCTGACCGCAGAAGATTCGTTAATCCGGAGGGGCGGCCATGGCGGACCCGATCAAGGCGGAATTTCTGCGTTCGGCCCTCGAGGGCGGGGCCGCGCCGGGGGCGAAGGGCGATTTCGTCCACCTCCATCTTCACAGCGCCTATTCGCTTTCGGAAGGCGCGATCAAGATCGGCAAGCTGAAGGAGCTTTGCCTCGCCGACCGCATGCCGGCGGTGGCGCTGACGGATACGAACAACCTGTTCGGCGCTCTTGAGGCGTCCGAAGTCTTGAGCGCGGCGGGAATCCAGCCGATTTCCGGTCTTCAGTTTTCCGTCGCGGTCGCCGCGCTGCAAAGCCTTGAAGCGCGCGGCGCCCGCCCGCCCTCGCTGGTCGTCCTCGCCCAGAATGAGGCGGGGTTTCGAAACCTCACGAAGCTGTCGAGCCGGGCATTTCTGCGCTCTGCGTCGGAGGAAGGGCCCTGCGCCGCCTTCGACTGGCTCCACGACCAAAATGACGGCGTCATCTGCCTTTCGGGGGGCTTTGACGGTCCGCTCGACCGCCTTCTTCGCGCCGACCGGGAAGAGGAAGCGCGAGCGCTGGCGGAGAGGCTTGCAGCGCTGTTTCAAGGTCGGTTCTACGTGGAATTGCAGCGACACGAGGCGCGCCGGCCGCTGTCGCAGGAAGCGCGGCTCCTTGATATAGCTTACGGCCTCGGCCTCCCGATCGTCGCGACGAACGAGCCTTATTTTCCAAGGGCAGATGACTTCGAGGCGCATGATGCGCTGCTTTGCATTGCGGAAGGCGCCTACGTCCATCAGGAGGATCGCCGCACCGTCACGCCCGATCATTACTTCAAAACGGCGGCCGAGATGCGGCTGTTGTTCCGCGATCTCCCTGAGGCCGTCGACGCGACGCTTGAAGTCGCGCGGCGCTGCGCGTTCCGGCCGAAGACGCGCGCCCCGATCCTGCCGCGGTTCACCAGCGGCACGGGCAAGGACGCCGAAGCGCTGGAGCTTGAAAGCCAGGCGCGCGAGGGGCTCAAGGAGCGCCTTGCGTCGATCGAGCCCGCCGCTGACGCCGCCATCTACTGGGACCGGCTCAAATTCGAACTCGACGTCATCAACAAAATGGGCTTTCCAGGCTATTTCCTCATCGTCGCCGACTTCATCAAGTGGGCGAAAAAGGAAGGCATCCCCGTCGGACCGGGGCGCGGCTCGGGCGCCGGCTCGCTCGTCGCGTGGTCGCTGACGATCACCGATCTTGATCCCTTGCGCTTCGGGCTCCTTTTCGAACGCTTTCTCAATCCCGAACGCGTGTCGATGCCGGACTTCGACATCGATTTTTGCCAGGACCGACGCGACGAAGTCATCCGCTACGTGCAGCGGAAATACGGGGCGGACCGCGTCGCGCAGATCATCACCTTCGGCAAGCTTCAGGCGCGTGCGGTGCTGCGCGATGTCGGACGAGTCATCGGCATGCCTTTTGGCCAGGTCGATCGCCTTTGCAAGCTTGTGCCGATGAATCCCGCCAATCCGGTGACGCTCGCCGAAGCGATCGAAATGGAGCCGCGCCTCAAAGAGGAGCGGGCGAGAGACGAAAGCGTCGCAGCGCTGCTCGAAAAGGCGCTGAAACTTGAAGGCCTTTACCGCCACGCATCGACGCACGCCGCCGGCGTCGTCATCGGCGATCGCCCGCTCGATGAATTGACGCCTCTTTATCGCGACCCGCGGTCGGACATGCCGGCGACCCAGTACAACATGAAATGGGTGGAGCCGGCCGGCCTCGTGAAGTTCGACTTTCTCGGCCTCAAGACGCTGACCGTGATCAAGGGCGCGGCGGCGCTCGTCGCTGCGTCCGGACGCGACGTCGATCCGGACCGATTGCCGCTCAAGGACAAAAAGACGTTCGACATGCTGGGCGAGGGCGCGACCGTCGGCGTCTTCCAGCTTGAAAGCTCCGGCATGCGTCAGACGCTGCGCTCAATGCGCCCGGACTGCCTTGAAGACATCATCGCGCTCGTCTCGCTCTACCGGCCGGGCCCGATGGAGAACATTCCGACTTATGTCGAAAGGAAGCAGGGGCTTCAAAAACCCGATTATCTCCATCCCTCGCTCGAGAGCGCGCTCAAGGAGACTTACGGCGTCATCATCTATCAAGAACAGGTGATGCAGATCGCGCAGATCCTCTCCGGCTACACGCTCGGCGAGGCCGACCTTCTTCGGCGCGCGATGGGAAAGAAGCAGAAGGAGGAAATGGATCGCCAACGAGCGCGCTTCGTCGACGGCGCGAGGGCGAAGGGTGTCGATCCGCTGAAAGCGGCTTCAATCTTCGATCTCGTCGAGAAATTTGCAGGCTACGGCTTCGACAAGTCGCACGCGGCCTGTTACGCCTACATCGCCTATCAGACAGCCTATCTGAAAGCGAATTTTCCGGCGGAGTTTCTCGCCGCCTCGATGACCTACGACATGGCGAACACCGACAAGCTCGCGGTCTTCTTGAAGGAGGCGCGCCGAAGCGGCGTCGACGTCAAGGCCCCGCATGTGAATGCGTCGGAAGCGAATTTCACCGTCAGGGACGGCGCCATTCTTTATGCGCTCGGCGCCGTCAAGAACGTCAGCGAAGCGGCGATGCGCCTCATCGCCGACGAACGCCGCCGCGGGGGACCGTTCCTCGACATCCACGATTTCGCCGAACGCGTCGATCTTCGACAGATCGGCAAGAGGGCGATCGAAAATCTCGCAAGGGCGGGCGCGCTTGACGGGCTCCGCGCGACGCGCGCGGCGCTTGTCGCCGGGGCCGATCTCCTGCTTCGCTATTCCGCGCAAAGCTTCGACGAAAGGCGGAGCGCGCAGGGCGGCCTTTTCGATCTTGCGTCCTCACCGGCGCTTGACCGGCCGAAATTGCCCTCCGCCGACGACTGGACGCCAATGGACAGGCTGAACGAAGAGCGCGTCGCGCTCGGTTTCTACTTCAGCGGCCATCCGCTTGACGATTACTCGGTCGAACTCCGGCGCCTCAAGGCTGCGACATCGGCCGAGGCGTTTGAAATCGCGAAGTCGGGCAGCCGGTTTTCGGGTCAGATCCCTGCCGTCATTCGCGCGGTTCGCATGCGCCGGTCAAAAAGCGGTCGGCAATTCGCCTTTGTCGAGTGCTCGGACACCGTCGGCGAGTTCGAGATCGCTGTCTTCTCGGATGTCCTGGCGGTCGCGCGCGATCTCCTTGAACCTGGCGCGCTCGTCCTTCTGACCGCGAACGCGGAGGAGCGCGAGGGCGAGGTGCGGTTTGCCTGCGATATGGTCCGCCGGCTTGACGCCGCCGCCGCCCAAACAACGTCGCAGCTCAGGATCGCAATCGGGACCGAGGCGGGCCTTCAGTCCGTCCACCGCCGGCTCGCCGCGGCAAAGCCCGCCGCGCCGGGCGAGGCCGGCGACGTGGTTCTCGCCCTCGCTCTGCCCGACGCCGGCGGGCGGGAGGTCGAACTCGTCCTCAAGGGCCGGGCGGCCTGCACGCCGGCGATGCGCGGCGCCTTGAAGGCGGTCGAGGGGGTTTTGGACGTAGAACTCGTCTAGCAGCCGCTGCGGCCCTCAATGCTCGAAGGCCGGTTGAAAAAGCGGAATTTCCCCCCTATACGCCGCCTCCATCACACACGCGGGGTCATCCTCGGTCGGCCGGATAACCGGTCGCTGAAGCTCCGCGGAGGAAAAACCGAAGGAGACCTTATGGCGCTGCCCGATTTCAGCATGCGTCAGCTATTGGAAGCTGGCGTTCACTTTGGCCACCAGACCCATCGCTGGGACCCGAAAATGAAGCCGTTCATTTTCGGCGAACGTAACGGCATTCACATTATCGACCTGTCGCAGACGGTGCCGCTGCTGCATCAAGCGCTCGTCAAGATCCGCGAGACAGTGGCCGGCGGCGGACGCATCTTGATGGTCGGCACGAAGCGTCAGGCGCAAGGGCCGATCGCCGAGGCGGCCAAGCGCTGCGCTCAATATTACATGAACGTGCGCTGGCTCGGCGGGACGCTGACGAACTGGGAGACGATCTCGAATTCGATCCGTAAGCTGAAGGAAATGGAAGAGACGCTCGCGGGCGGCGGCAAGGGCCTCACCAAAAAAGAGCAGATGCAGCTAACGCGCGAGAAGGAGAAGCTTGATTCGTCCCTCGGCGGCATTCGCGATCTCGGCGGTCTGCCGGACCTTCTCTTTGTCATCGACGTCAAGAAGGAGGCGATCGCCGTCAAGGAAGCCAAAAAGCTCGGCATTCCGGTCGTCGCGGTCGTCGACACCAACTGCTCTCCGGACGATATCGATTTCGTGATCCCGGGCAACGACGACGCAAGCCGCGCAATCGCGCTTTATTGCGCGCTTGTCGCCGATGCGGTGATCGACGGGATTTCGGCGAGCCAAGCCGCGCTCGGCGTCGATATCGGCGCGCTTGCAAATGCGCCGGTTGAAGCCAATATCCTGCCCGCCGACGCCGGCGCGGAAGCCGCGCCGGTCTAGACGGAAAAGCCAACAACAATCGCGCTGTCCCTCGGCCGCCTGAGCTGCGTCCGAGGGGGCCCGGGAGGCCCCGAGGGCCCTCGATCGGCGCATATAAGAAAGGAGAATTTGAAATGAGCGCCATCAGCGCATCAATGGTGAAGGACCTGCGCGAATCGACCGGCGCGGGGATGATGGATTGCAAGGCTGCCCTAACTGAAACCGGCGGCGACGTCGAAGCGGCCGTCGACTGGCTGCGTAAGAAGGGGCTTGCGAAGGCGGCGAAGAAATCCGGCCGTGCGGCGGCGGAAGGCCTCGTCGTCGCCGCAACAAAGGGCGCCGTCGGCGTTCTCGTCGAAGTGAACTCCGAAACGGATTTCGTGGCGCGCAATGAAACCTTTCAGAAGATGGCTCGCGACGTCGCCGAAGTCGCGCTGGCGACAAACGGCGATATCGAAGCGATCAGATCAGCCGCCTATCCGGGCGGGAGCCTTTCGGTTGCGGAAAAGGTCGCGGAAATGGTGGGCCAGATCGGCGAGAACATGAACGTTCGCCGGTCGGCTATGGTGAAGGTGCCCGAAGGCGTCGTCGCGGCCTATATCCACAACCAAACCGTCGACGGCGCCGGCAAAATCGGCGTTCTCGTCGGTCTGAAATCATCAGGCGACAAAGCAAAACTCGCGGCGACCGCCAAGCTGATTGCGATGCACGTCGCCGCTGCGCGTCCGCTCGCCGGTAGGATTGCGGACCTCGATCCCGCCGTCGTTGAACGCGAAAAGGCGATCCTCGCCGATCAGGCGCGCGCTTCCGGCAAGCCCGAGGACATCATCGGAAAGATGGTCGAGGGACGGCTACGCAAATTCTACGAGGAGTCGGTGCTTCTTGAGCAGATTTTCGTGGTCGACAACGAAACGAAGGTCGCGAAGGTGATCGAGAAAGCGGCCAAGGAAATCGGCGCCGCCGTGGAATTCGGTGGCTTCGCCCGCCTCGAACTCGGCGAAGGCGTCGAACGCAATTCGGGCGACGAATAGGTCCATTGCGGGCGGGCGGCTTCGGCGCAGCGCAGACGGCGCCCGCCGCCCATTGCCGAACGCCGGCGGCCGTCGTATCCGGCGGCGGACGGAGATCCCTGATGCCCTCATCGCCCCCAGCCGCGCCGCGCTTCAAACGAGTGCTCCTTAAAGTCTCAGGCGAAGCGCTGATGGGCGCCGGCCAGTACGGGATCGATAACGAGACGGTCGAGCGGATCGCCGGCGAAATCAAGGACGCCAAAGAGCTCGGCGTTGAAATCAGTCTTGTCGTCGGCGGCGGCAACATATTTCGCGGCATGCAGCAGGCGGCGCGCGGCATGGAACGGGCGAGCGCCGATTACATGGGCATGCTCGCCACGGTCATGAACGCGATTGCGCTCCAGAACGCGCTCGAGCGGATAGGCCTTTACACGCGCGTTCTTTCGGCGATCGAGATGACGGCGATCTGCGAGCCCTATATTCGTCGCCGCGCCGTCAGGCATATGGAGAAGGGCCGCGTTGTGATCTTCGCGGCGGGAACAGGCAACCCGTTCTTCACGACAGATACGGCGGCGGCGCTGCGGGCCGCGGAGATGGGATGCGACGCGCTTTTCAAAGGCACGAACGTCGACGGCGTCTACACGGCCGATCCCAAGAAGGACAAATCCGCAACGCGGTTCGAACGGTTGTCCTATCACGAGGTGATGGTTCGCGATCTCAAGGTGATGGATCAGACCGCGATCGCGCTGACGCGGGAGAACAAGATTCCGATCGTCGTGTTTTCGATCGCCGAACGCGGCGGCGTCGTCGGCGCGCTTACCGGCTCTGGAAAGTCGACGACGATTATCGACGAATGACGACGGAGCGCCGCGATCTCGCCAGAAAATCGCGCGCTTTTTGCTGAAAGGGAGAAGAACGATGGCTGGTCCCGGCGTGAACATTAAGGAACTCGAAAAGCGCATGGATGGCGCCCTCGCGGCGCTGAAATCGGAGTTTTCCGGCCTGCGCTCCGGCCGCGCGTCGGCGAGCCTTGTCGAACACATCATGGTCGACGCTTATGGTTCCCACATGCCGGTCAATCAGGTCGGAACCGTCAACGTGCCCGAGCCGCGGATGATCTCGATCCAGGTCTGGGACAAGGCGCTTGTGAGCGCTGTCGACCGCGCGATCCGGGACGCCGGCATCGGCGTCAATCCTGTCGTCGACGGGACAAACGTGCGCGTGCCTATTCCGACGCTGACGGAAGAGCGGCGCAAGGAATTGACGAAAGTCGCGCACAAATACGCCGAGCATGCGCGCGTCGCGATCAGAAACGTCCGTCGCGAAGGCATGGATCAAATCAAGAAGACCGAACACGTCGGCGAAGACGAGCAGAAGCGTCAGTCCGAGCAGGTTCAAAAGCTGACGGACGCGATGATTAAAAAGGTCGACGAGGCGCTGCACGCCAAAGAGGCCGAAATCATGCAGGTTTGACCCTGCGCGACTTGGTAAGGGTGATCGACGTGGCGACCAATCCGGCGGAAAGCGATCGAGCCGTGTCCGCATCGCCGCTGTCTGCGCCGTCACATGTCGCGATCATCATGGACGGGAACGGGCGCTGGGCGGCGGCCCGAGGCCTTCCGCGCGGCGCCGGCCACAAGGAAGGAACGGCGGCGGCGCGGCGCGCCGTTGAAGCGGCGCGCGACCTCGGCCTCAAATATCTGACGCTTTACAGCTTCTCGACGGAGAACTGGCGGCGTCCGGCGAGCGAGGTTCGCGAACTGATGTCGCTCTTGAGGCGCTTTATCGGCGACGAACTGCCGACGCTCAAGAAAGAGGGCGTCAAGGTCGCGGTTATCGGCGACAAACGCAGTCTTGATCCCGAGATCAAGCTGCTTGTCAGTCGAGCCGAGAAAGAGACTGCGGCGAATTCGGCCTTTCATCTCCAGATCGCCTTCAACTACGGCGGTCGCGACGAAATCGTGCGTGCGGCGCGAACGCTCGCGGAAAGCGTCGCTGCTGGAAGAATTACGCCCGCCGCCATCGACGAGGCGCTGTTTTCCGCGGCTCTCGACACAAGGGACGTCCCTGACCCGGACCTTGTCATCCGCACGAGCGGCGAGAAGCGGATCAGCAATTTCCTCCTCTGGCAGGCGGCTTACGCGGAATATGTGTTCCTCGATGTGCTTTGGCCCGACTTCAACGCCGGCTGCTTTGCCGCGGCGATTGAAGAATTCAGATCGCGCGAGCGCCGCTATGGCGGCGTCGGCGCTGCGCCATAGCGCCCGGGTAGCATGAGCGATCAGTCCCCATCGGTGGCTGCGCCGCGCGGCAAAGACACGCTTGTCCTGCGCATTCTTTCCGCCGCGATCCTCGCC
>JACADX010000356.1 GCA_013389125.1 Parvularculaceae bacterium
AGTTCCGGGGGCGTCGCCTCGAGCGCGACCTTCACCGCTTCGATGATCTGGCTGACCGGCTCAGCAAGAGCCTCGGCGACCTGCGCCTCGCCGATCCTTACCTCTTTCGGGACGCCATGCATCAGGTCGCGGCCCTTGATCTGGATGGTGACGCCCGACCCTTCGGTCGGGATCATGGCGCTGCCGACTTCCTTTTTGATGCGCTCGGCCGACGCCTCGCCGATGAGGAGGTTATACATGCGGCGGATATAGCCGATGATCGCGTCGTCCATCTTGTCGCCGCCGACGCGGACCGACCGCGAATAGACAATGCCGCCAAGCGACAGGACGGCGACCTCGGTCGTGCCGCCGCCGATGTCTACGACCATCGAACCGGTCGGCTGGGTGACCGGGAGGCCCGCGCCGATCGCGGCGGCCATCGGCTCTTCGATTAGCTCGACCTTGCGCGCGCCAGCCGACAGCGCGGATTCCTGGATCGCGCGGCGTTCAACGGCGGTCGCGCCGGATGGGACGCAGACGACGATTCGCGGACTCGCGAAGGATCGGCGATTGTGAACCTTGCGGATGAAGTGCTTGATCATCGCTTCGGCGACTTCGAAGTCGGCGATGACGCCGTCCCGCATCGGGCGGATCGCTTCGATCTCGCCCGGCGTCCGGCCGAGCATTTCTTTCGCCTCATTGCCGACCGCGCGCACCAGCTTGCGGCCGCCGCGCGTTTCAATGGCGACCACCGACGGCTCGTTGAGGACGATGCCGCGACCTTTCACATAGACCAGCGTATTCGCGGTCCCGAGGTCGATCGCCATGTCCGAAGACAGCATGCCGAAAAGGGTTGAAAGCATGAACAGATCCTATCGCCGGTGACGTCCCGGCGAGTCATTTAACCTTAATCGGTTCCGAAATCGTCAACAAAGCCCGCCCGGCAAGCCCATGATCCGATCCTCATAGCGGGATTCTGCCGGCTGCGAACAAAATATCCGGGAGGCCGCGAAATCAATCGCATGCCGCGCCGCGCGGCAGGACGCCGCCCGGCTCATTCGCCGCCGCCGCGCATCCGCATGTAGATCCATCGGACGCATAGGAGAAAAGCGAGCCAGCCGGCGATCAGCGCGACGAGGAGGGCGAGGTCCTGCGGCTCACGGCTGGTGAAAAATTGGTAAATCCCCTCAATCCCGTCTGAAACCGACTGCTCGTTCGGCGCAAGCGTCGAAAGGACGGCGACAAAGAGAATTTTCGGGACGATGCCGACGCTGGTCCCCGCCCAATATTTCCAGAGCGGGATATGGGCCGCGCCCGCCGCCGCATTGACGACGATGAACGGCGCCGACGGCACGACCCGAATAAGGCCGCTTGCAAGGATCCCATGGCGGCCGATGAAGTCGATCGTCGCCTGCGTACGTTCGCCGCCGAAGCGCCGGACGAAGCGGCCGCCGAACCAGTGGCCGAGGCCGAATGTGACCGTCGCGCTGATCATCGTCGCGAGCCAGGAATAGAAGGCGCCGTCGCGCGCGCCGAAGGCGAAGACAGTGGCGGCGATCAAGATGAACTGCGGAAAGCCAGTGAGCGCAAGGATCACGAAAATCGAAACGACGATCGGGACCGCCCAGGGCGACTGCGAGGCCGCGAATAGGACCCTGTTGAGGTCGCTCTGATCTTCAAGCGCCAGCCATTGCTGGCCGAAAATGAACATCAGGAGGACGAAAACAAGCAGCGCTGTCGACACGAACAGCGACGTCGCCGCCTTAGCGTCCATTGATGTCAGGAACCGCCCAAGCTCGCTGACCGGATTTTTCATTCGAGCCGCACCAACGCCGTCTAAGATCGCGGCGACTTCCAGCGCCGCTTCGCCCTCATGCCCGCCGCCCTCCCCCGCAGCCGACGGGCCCGCCTTAGCCGCCGGGGCCATTGCTGGCAACGAGGGCGGAAAGGACATGGTCAAGCGCGGCCTCCGCCGACCCCGCCCGCGGCCAGTCGGGCGTCTGGCCGCGAAACCAGGTCAGCTGGCGCTTGGCGAGACGCCGCGAGTTCCGCTTGGCGAGCCTTATCGCCTCGTCATGCGAAATCTCTCCCGCGAGGTGGGAAAAGAGCTCCGCCGCCCCGACGGCCTTCATGACCGGAAGGCCCGGATCGAGGCCGCGGGCCGCAAGCGCGCGCGCCTCGTCAAGCGCGCCTCTTGAGATCATCGCGTCATAGCGGCGCTCGATCGCGGCATAGAGCGCCTCGCGCGGCGGCTCGATGACGAGCCGGGCGCTCGCCTCATCGATGACCGCGGCCCCCTGACGCTTGCGGATCTCCGACAGCGGCGCGCCGGCGGCGTGATAGACTTCCCAGGCGCGGACATGGCGCTGGCGGTCGTCGGGATCGAGCCCCGCCATCGCCGGATCGAACGAAAGCACCTCGGCGCGGAAGGCGGCCGTTCCAATCGCCTCAAGACGCGCGGCGGCGGCGGCGCGGATCGCTTGCGGGATCGCCGGGGCCGCGCAAAGCCCGCCTTCGAGCGCGCGGAAATAAAGACCGGTTCCTCCGACGATGATCGCGGCGCGCCCGCGCGCATGGATTTCCGGAATGACGCGCGCCGCCGCGCGCGACCATTCGCCTGCGGAATATCGGACGGCGCCGTCGATGGAGCCGTAAAGATGATGAGGCGCGCGCGCCTCTTCGGCGGGCGAAGGTCGCGCCGAGAGAATCCGGAGATCGCGATAGACCTGCAGCGCGTCGGCGTTGACGATCTCGCCGCCGATTTTTTCGGCGAGCGCCAGCGCCGCCGTCGACTTGCCGCTCGCCGTCGGCCCTGCAATAAGAATAACCCGTTTTTCCGGCATCGGAATGCCTGTTACCGCAATCACCCTCGTTTGCAATCCTGACGCGGAGGCCTTGAGCGACGACATCGTCGACGAGGCCATGCATCGCCTCCTTGAATTTACGGGCGGCGCCGAGGTTCGCCGGCGGTCGCTCGCCGAAGACGTCGCCGAAGACTTACTCGTGGAGGCGGCGCTCGACCGCGCCGCGGCGGAAGCCCTCTTCGCCGACATTCTTGCGGCGGCGCCGGCGGACGTCATCGTCCAGCCGGCGGCGCATCGGCGAAAACGGCTTTTGGTCGCCGACATGGATTCGACGATCATCGGACAGGAGTGCATTGACGAACTTGCCGATTTCGCGGGGCTCAAGGCGGAAATTTCCGCGATCACTGAGCGCGCGATGCGCGGCGAACTCGATTTCGCGGCGGCGCTCAAAGAGCGCGTCGGCATGCTGAAGGGCCTGTCTGAAAGCGTCCTCGACGCGTGCTATCGAACGCGCATCGCGCTAAATCCCGGCGCGAAGACGCTTGTCGCGACGATGAA
>JACADX010000267.1 GCA_013389125.1 Parvularculaceae bacterium
CCGCGCCGCGCACCGCGTCCGGAACGCCGGCGCTTTCGCGGCCGATCAGCAACAGGTCGGATGCGGCGAACGCGAAATCCCACAGGGATTGCGACGCCTTCGTTGACAGAAGGATAAGCCGTCCGGTGCGATTGGCGGCGGCTTCAAGGAAGGCCGACCAGGACGCATGCAGGACCGGCGGCGCGATCGCGCCATAGTCCATCGCGACCCGCTTCAGCCCCTTAGCATCGGCGGGAAAGCCGCACGGCTCGACGATGTCGACGCCCGCCCCAAAGCAGGCCGCCGCGCGAATCGCAGCGCCTGCGTTCTGCGCAATCTCCGGCTGGTAAAGGACGATGCGCATCGGCGCGGCAACTCCTTCTTTCGCTGCGATTTTTGCGCCTCTCGCCGGCGCTTTCGCGACGCTAGGCCGCACTACGGTTGCGGCTGGACTTCGCCTAGTAAACCATGCCAGACGGAGGCCCCAAAATCCCGCCGTTCCGGCCGCGTCCGCGGTCGACGTCTAATTCAGGCAGTGCGAGAGCTTTAAGGACCAACAGGGCATGGGCGCGAGCAATACGACGCACGAAGCGGAGCCGACCCGCCGCGATTTCATCCACATTCTGGCGACGACAACGGCGGTCGTCGGCGCCGCCGGGGTGGCGGTTCCCCTCATCCATCAGATGAACCCCGACGCCTCGGTGCTCGCCCTGTCGACGAAGGAAGTCGACCTCTCGGCGCTCGAAGTCGGCCAGGCGATCAAGGTGATGTGGCAGGGAAAGCCTGTTTTCATCCGCCGCCGCACCGGCGAGGAAATCAAGGAGAGCGAAGAAACGCCGCTCTCGGCGCTGAAAGACCCGAAGGCGCGCAACGCGAACCTCGCCGCGAACGCCGACGCGGAAGACGACCACCGAGTCCTGAAGCCTGAATATATTGTCGTCGTCGGCGTCTGCACCCACCTTGGCTGCGTGCCGCTTGGAACGTCGCAAGGCGAGGTGCGCGGCGACTTTGGCGGCTGGTTCTGCCCCTGCCACGGGTCCCACTACGATAATTCGGGACGCATCCGGAAGGGACCCGCGCCCGAGAACCTCGCCGTGCCGAAATACCAGTTCGTCACCGACACCATGATCCGCATCGGCTAGGAGACAAGACCGGTGAGCCATCCCTCGACCTACAGACCCGGCACCGCGTTCGAACGCTGGATTGACAGGCGCCTGCCGATCATCCGCTTCGCGGACGACTTCATGAACTTTCCGACGCCGAAGAACCTCAATTACTGGTGGACCTTCGGCGCGATCCTCGTCATCTGCCTCGTCATCCAGATTATCACCGGCGTCGTGCTTGCGATGCATTACACGCCGCACGAGGATTACGCGTTCGCAAGCGTCGAGCACATCATGCGCGACGTGAATTACGGCGACATCATTCGCTACACGCACGCCAACGGCGCGGCGATGTTCTTCCTCGCCGTCTACATCCACATGTTTCGCGGGCTCTATTACGGGTCCTACAAGGAGCCGCGCGAGATGAACTGGATTCTCGGCGTCATCATTTTCCTTTTAATGATGGCGACGGCGTTCATGGGCTATGTGCTGCCCTGGGGCCAGATGTCGTTCTGGGCGGCGACCGTCATCACCAACTTCTTCACCGCGTTCCCGATCATCGGCGAGCCGATCAAAACGCTGCTGCTCGGCGGGCCGGCGGTCGACAACGCGACCTTGAACCGCTTCTACTCGCTGCATTATCTCCTGCCGTTCGCAATCGCCGGCGTCGTCGTGCTGCACATCTGGGCGTTCCACACGTCGGGCAACAACAACCCGACCGGCGTCGAGGTTAAGGACGTCAAGAAGGACACCGTGCCGTTCCATCCGTATTATACGGTGAAGGACGGGTTCGCGATTGCGGTGTTCATGCTGCTTTTCGCGGCGTTCGTGTTCTTCAACCCGAACGGCATGGGCCATCCGGACAACTATATCCCTGCGAATCCGCAAGTGACGCCCGCGCACATCGTGCCCGAATGGTATTTCCTGCCGTTCTACGCAATCCTTCGGGCGATCACCTTCAACATCGGACCGATCACCTCAAAGCTCGGCGGCGTCATCGCGATGTTCGGGTCGATTGCCGTTCTGTTCCTGCTTCCGTGGCTTGACACCTCGCGCGTGCGCTCGATGCGCTATCGCCCGGTCGCAAGGCTCTGGTTCGTGCTGTTCGTCATCGCCTGCGTCTGGCTCGGCTATCTCGGCGGAAAGCCGGCGGAAGGGATCTACGTCGTTCAGGCGCAAATCGCGACGGCGTATTACTTCGCGTTTTTCCTGATCATTCTGCCGCTCCTCGGTCTTTTCGAAAAGCCGACGGCGCAGCCGAAGTCGATCGCGGATTCGGTGTTGAAGCGCGACAAGGCGCCGGTCGCCGCCGTCGCTCAGGCTGCGGAATAGAGGCGGAGAGGGGTCATGACGGTCAAGGCTTCATTCCGAATGCTGGCCTCGGCGGGCGCAGCTCTCTTTTGCGCGCTCGGCGCCGCTGAGGCGGCGGGCGGCAAGACGCTCGAATACAAACACAACCACTGGCACTTCAAAGGGCCGTTCGGAACCTACGACAAGGAAGCGATGCAGCGCGGCTTCCAAGTCTACAGGACTGTCTGTGCGAGCTGTCACTCGGTCGATCAGCTGGCGTTTCGCAATCTCGGCGAAAAAGGCGGCCCGTTCCATCTCGACGAATGTCCGGCCGGCGTTCCCGAGTCGACCGACTGTTCAAAGCCGAGCGAAAACCCGGTCGTCAAGGCGATCGCCGCCGAATATGAAGTGACGGACGGTCCCGACGACACCGGGGACATGTTCAAGCGTCCCGGCCTTCCTTCCGACAAGATCCCGGGCCCTTACGCCAATGAGCAGCAGGCGCGCGCCGCCAATGGCGGCGCCTTTCCGCCGAACCTTGCTCTCATCATGAAGGCGCGCCATCACGGCCCTGACTACGTCTATAGCCTCCTCACTGGGTATGAGACGCCGCCCGATACGGTCGCCCTCGGCCCGACGCAGCATTACAATCCCTATTTCGCCGGCGACATGTCGCAGCTCTTGAAGCCGGAATACCTCAACGAAGAGGGCCATCCCGTCGAGGGCGTAGAAATTCCGCCGGGCGGCGTGCTGGCGATGAAGGCGCCGCTTTCCGACGGCATTGTCGATTACGCGGACGAGAGCGTTCCGGAAACAGTCGACCAATATGCAAAGGATGTCGTCGAGTTCCTGACTTGGGCGTCGGAACCGAAGATGGAGGCGAGGAAGAGCCTTGGGGTCGTGTCGATGGGCTATCTGCTCGTCCTGACGCTCATCCTTTTCTTCTCGTATCGCACGATCTGGTCGCGCGTCGATCATTAGGGCGGCTGCGGATTGAATCGCTGGGGGCCCAAACGCCGGGCTTTCCTTTGCGCGTGATTTGCGAAGCGGCGCGATCGGTCTAAGCTTGCGCCCGTTTTAGCCGCGAGTCTGAAATGACCGAGCCTCAAAAGCCGCTTATTCCGGCTGCGCCGATCGAAGTCACGGCCGCTTGCGGCGCCTATCTCCTCGTCGCTTTCGCCGACGCGCGTGTTGCGACAATAGAGGAAGCGCGGTTTCTCGGCGGCGTCGTCAACGATCCGGCGTTCAAGCCGTTTACGCCGTCGGAGCTCGCCGACGAATATACGCGCCTTCTTGCGTCGCTCGGCGCCGATTACGACGCGGCCGAGAAGGAAATCCTCCGCGCGGTCGAGAGCGTGAAGCGCGACAAACGCGCGGTCGAGGCGGTGAAAGTCGCCGCGCGGCATGCGGTGATCGCCGATCAGGCGCTGAAACCGCAGGAAGACCTGGCGCTTGCGCGCCTCGCGCGCGCGCTCGGCGTCGATCCAAAAGACCTTTGACGATGTCGAAACGCGTCGTCGGCGTCATCGGCGGCTCCGGGGTCTACGCGATCGACCTTCTGGAGCGCGCCGAGCGGCGCGTCATTGAAACGCCGTGGGGAGCTCCGTCCGGCCCCCTGACGACGGGAAGCCTCAATGGCGTCGACGTCATATTCCTGCCGCGGCACGGCGAAGGCCATGTCATCCCGCCCGGCGAGGTCAATTACCGCGCGAATATCGATGCGATGAAACGTGTCGGCGCGACCGACATCATTTCAGTGTCGGCGTGCGGATCCTTCCGGGAAGAGCTCGGGCCCGGAACGTTCATTATCGTCGACCAGTTCATAGACCGCACGTCCGGACGCGCGAAGAGTTTTTTCGGAAGGGGCTGCGTCGCGCACGTCTCAATGGCGAAGCCCGTCTGTCCAGCGCTCTGCGATGCGCTTGAAGCTTCGATGCGGGCGCTTTCGATCCCGCATCAGCGCGGCGGGACGTATTTGTGCATCGACGGCCCGCAGTTCTCGTCGCTTGCGGAATCCCGCCTTTACAGGTCCTGGGGCGCGGACGTCATCGGCATGACGAACATGCCGGAGGCGAAGCTCGCGCGCGAGGCGGAGCTTCCCTATGCGACGGTCGCGATGGTTACGGACTATGATTGTTGGCGGGAGGAAAGCGGCCATGTCGAAGTAGCCGGCATCCTCGAGATCATGCGCCGCAATTCGGAAGCCGCGCGGCGGCTCGTCGGCGACGTCGTCGGAAGGCTTGGACCTGTACGGACAATGTCGCCGCTCCGCGTCGAGCGAACGCTCGATTTTGCGATCATTACGCCGCCCGAAGCGCGCGATCCCGCGCTCGTTGCAATGCTTGACGCGGTGGCGGGGCGGACCTTGTCGGGGCGACGCGCCAGCCGCGACTAGATTTCGGCTTTCATGTTGATCTTCCTGCAAATTTCGACGCGGTGCGCCGCCGGCCGGGTCGCGTTCCGCGAATTCGCCGATCATTGCGGAAGCAACATTCGCCTGCCTCGAATTCTGTTTCTTTTCGACCTTGAAACGCCATAAGCTTGGCCAATAACGCGTCTTGGCCGTCGATCAATCGGCGTTCGGCGAGCGGACCGCGGCGAGGGAGCAGGGGCATGGACAGAAAACTGGCGCTCATGATTGCGGGAGGAGTCGCCGCAGCCTTTGGCGGCGGCCTCCTTACGGGCGTGATCGGTTCAGCCTATGTCGACGGGCGTCGCGCCGGCGAGCGCTTCGAGGCGTCGGCAGGTTATGATGAAGAGGCCCGGCCGCGGCGGCCGTTTCAGGAATTTCGCGGCGAGGACGCGCCGCGATCAGAGCCGGCGATGTCGAAAGACTTCGCCTTCAACCGGCTGATCCTTGAGACGAACGGCGAAACGCCGCGGGCTTGCCTTCAATTCACGCGCGATCTCGATGCGTCCGGCAAGACGAATTACGCGGACTATGTGCGGGTTACGCCCGCCACGAAGCCGGCCGTGACGGTCAACGGGTCAAGCCTTTGCATCGCCGGACTCGCCTTCGACAAGGAATACAAGGCCCGGGTGCGCGCCGGCGCGCCGGCGAAGTCGGGCGAGAAACTGAAACGCCCGGTCGAAGTGACGATCGCGTTCGGCGACAAGCCGGCCTATGTCGGCTTCGCCGGCGACGGCGTCGTCCTGCCGCGCCTTGAAGCGGACGGCCTCGGCATCGAGACCGTCAATGTCGAGAAGATCAATGTCGCCGTCTACCGCGTCTCCGATCGCTCGCTCGCGACCAAGTCGATTGCGCGCGGCGAATCGTTCGGCGAGGACGATTATTATTACGCCTATGATCAAGAGAGCGGCGAGGATGTCGGCGTCAAGCTTTTCGATAAGGACATCAAGGTCAAGAAGGTCGAAAATGAAACTGTAACGACTGTCTTTGCGCTCGGCGCCGCGCTGCCAAATCTCAAGCCGGGAGCCTATTTCGTCCGGCTGAAGGATGCGTCGCAGGGCGGCGATCCCTACCGCAAGGCGGCCGCATGGCGATGGGTGCTTTTCACCGACCTCGCGCTGACAAGCTATTCGAGCGGCGAGGGGATTGATGTTTTCGTCCGCTCGATCGCGTCCGGCAAGCCGGTTTCCGGCGTCGATCTCGAACTTGTCGCGTCGAACAACGACATCCTCGCGCGAGCGAAGTCGGGCGCCGACGGACGCGCGCGTTTTGAAAAAGGCGCCGTCAACGGCGAATACCCGCTGACGCCTCGGATGATCATGGCGTATGGACGCGAAGCGGATTTCGCCGCGCTCGATCTCGGCCGCGCCCCGCTCGACCTTTCCGAACGCAATGTCGACGGCCGCGCCGCGCCGTCGGTCCTTGACGCCTATCTTTACCTTGATCGCGGCATCTACCGCCCTGGCGAAACGGCGCATGTGTCGGGCTTGTTGCGCGATAGCGCGGGGCTCGCCGCTGACCGGCCACTGACCTTGACGATCTATCGCCCGAACTCGACCGAGGCCTTGAAGCGCCGCGTTGAAAAGCTCGACATTGGCGGATTCTCGGTCTCCTAC
>JACADX010000390.1 GCA_013389125.1 Parvularculaceae bacterium
GCATCATTGATTGACGCGGCGACGGTCTCGCAGGCGTCAATTTTTCGGCTCGAGACGACAACGTCGGCGCCGTGCTCGGCGAGCCTTCGCGCGATCGCCTCGCCGATCCCGCGCGAGGCGCCGGTGACGACGGCGGATTTTCCCGAGAGATCAAAAAGCGTCGCCGCTGGCGTCATACATCAGTCCGATCCGCATCGCAGCGAACATCGCAGCCGCTGCCGCCGCCGGCAATCGCTCGCGGCGGCGGCGCCGTCAGACTTCAGCAGGCTCGGCGTCCTCGGAGGTTTCCGAAACGCCGCCGTCTTCGCGGTGGCGACGCGGCCGGCGGCGCCTGCGGCGACCCTCGAAATCGCCGCCGCGGCCCTGCGCGTCCGGCCCGCGCGGCTCATGTCCGCGTTCGTCGAAATTCCGCTGTTCGGGACCGCGCTGTTCGCCGGCGCCATTGGCCGGCGTTTCCGTCGGCTGATCGCCGGCGGCGATGTCGGCGTCCGTGTCGCCGGTTTCGAACGGGGGCTGGGGCTGTCGGTCCTCCCGGCTTTCGCGCGTCTCGCCGATCGAGGGCTGCTCGCCGACTTCGAAATCCCCATCCTGCGACTGGTCGATCGCCGGCGCCTGCGGACCCTGGATTGATCGCAGCACGCGGAAATAGTGCTCTGCGTGCTGAAAATAATTCTCGGCCTTCACCCGGTCGCCGCTCGACGTCGCGTCCCGCGCGAGCGCGAGGTACTAGTCGTAAATCTGCTGCGCCGTGCCGCGGATCCTTACATCGGGACCGTTTGAGTCAAGCGCCCGGTTCGGATTGATTCCTTGCCGCCGGCGCTGGTGGTTCCGCCCGCGCTTATTGAAATGACCGTTCATATAAGAATGCCTTGTCAGCCCGTTCTCTGATTGAGGCGGCGCAAGCCGCGGACAATGCGCAAACCGGGTAGTCGGAGACTTGCTCCGCCGAACGCAGGATTTGCGCTTTCAGTTATTCAGTTCGCACCCCGCAGCGCATGTGCTGCTTAAAGTCTATCGTCAATCCTGGAGCCGTCGCTTTGGAATTGCCGGAAACCCGCGCGCCGCGAATGACAGTGTTTGAATTCTAGGGCGCCGAATTCCTTAAAGCGCAGTCTAGCGACCATCGCTTACGATTCAATGTCTAGTCCGAATGCGCCCCAAGGTCAATGACAAACGCCCGCGGGCGGCCTGATAGGTCGTTTTCCGCTTTCCCTTCAGCGCCGGGAAACGCGCGCCTTGCAAGATCGTTAATCGCCGGAAGCTGGCCTTCGCCGAACTCCACGACGAAAAGGCCGCCGGGCGCGATATGCCGCGGCGCGTCGGCCATAAGCAAGCGGTGCGCGTCGAGCCCGTCTTCGCCTGAGAAGAGCGCGCCCGGATCCTCGAAATCGCGGACCTCGCGCGGCAGGATGTCGCGATCGACCGTCCTTATATAGGGGGGGTTCGACACGATGACGTCAAAACGGCCGTCGACGGCGGCGAACCAGTCGCAGATCTTCACCGACGATCGCAATCCGAAACCGAGGCGCAGAAGATTGCGCGAGGTCAACGCGACGGCCTCTGGATTGACGTCGACGCCGACGCCGACCGCTTTCGGAAAAGCGGCGAGCAGCGCGCACAAGAGAGCGCCCGATCCGCAGCCGAGATCGAGAATCTTGAGCGGCGCGCCGGGCGCGCGTCGGCGGACGACGGCCTCGACGATCGTCTCGCTATCGGCGCGCGGAACAAGAATCGGCGGCGCGACTTCGATATCGAGCGACCAGAATTCGCGACGCCCGACGATATGCGCGACGGGCTCGCCGGCCGCGCGCCTTGCGATCATGTCGCCATAGCGCGCGAGCGCTTCCGGCGCCGCGATGCGATCGCCCTGCGCGATCAGCGTGGCGTCGTCGAGTCCGAACGCGGCTTTCGCCAGCACGCGCGCATCAAGCGCCGGCGTCGACGAGGCTTCAAGAGCGGCGGCGGCCCGCCGGATTGCGGCGTCGATAGTCAATGTCGCCTCAAACGCTCGCCTCGAGCGCCGCGAGGCGGTCGGCCTGATCTTGCGTGATGAGCGCGCTGACGATCTGATCGAGCGCGTCGCCGCGAATGACGTCGTCGAGATTGTAAAGCGTCAGATTGATCCGGTGGTCGGTGACGCGGCTTTGCGGAAAATTGTAGGTGCGGATGCGCTCGGAGCGTTCGCCCGAGCCGACCATGCCCTTGCGCGCCGCCGCCCGCTCGGCCTCGGCTTTCTCGCGCTCGGCCTCGTAAAGCCTCGCGCGGAGGATCTTCAGCGCCTTCGCCTTGTTCTTGTGCTGGGATTTCTCATCCTGCTGGCTGACGACGACGCCGGTCGGAATATGCGTGATCCTGACCGCGGAATCCGTCGTGTTGACCGACTGGCCGCCGGGACCCGAGGCGCGGAAGACGTCGATCCGGAGGTCCGATTCCTTGATTTCGATATCGACGTCTTTAGGCTCCGGCAGAACCGCGACGGTCGCGGCCGAGGTATGAATGCGCCCTTGCGCCTCCGTTTCCGGCACCCGCTGTACGCGGTGAACCCCCGCCTCGAACTTCATGCGCGCGAAAACGCCGTCGCCCGAAATCGAAGCCTGGATCTCCTTGTACCCGCCTTTTTCCGCGTCGGACGCCGACAGCACTTCGACGCGCCAGCCTTTTAGCGACGCATAGCGTTGATACATCCTGAAGAGGTCGCCGGCGAAGAGCGCGGCTTCCTCGCCGCCGGTTCCCGCTCTTACCTCGAGAATGACCGAGCTGTCGTCCGCCTTGTCCTTCGGCAGCAGCATGAGCTGCAACTCGCGCTCGACGGCGGGCGCCTTTTCCTTCAGCTCCTGCAATTCCTCATAGGCCATTTCGGCCATGTCCTTGTCCGCGCCGCGGGAGAGTTCTTCGAGTTCGACAAGCTGGCGACGGAGCGAAGCGAGTTCACGCGCCTTGTCGGCGACCGGCCGCAATTCGCCGTGTTCCTTCGCCAGGCGAACGATCTCATCGCCCTTCATCGCCGATGACATCGCCGCCTCGACTTTCTCGAATTTGGCGATGAGCGCGTCGATTTTTTCCTGAGGGATCAAGAACGGGTTTCCTGCGGTTTAGACTCGATGGGTCGCGCCGCCTCACATTCGTCCGCCACCTTGTCAATAAGCGCGCGGAATTTCGGGTCGTAACTGTATTCCCGGCGCGTGCGCCACCATTTCCGGACGCGCGGGCTTTGCATGTAAAGGCGCGTGATGCCCTCGCTTCGCCGGTACGCCGCATGTTCGATGAGGCCGCGCTGCAAGAGCATATGGGCGCCTTCGTGCGTGCCGATCGCGAGGCCCATGAGATTGCCGAACCGCAGCTTTTCGGCCTCAGTCAGCGCCGCTTCGCCAAACAGGGCGCGTTGCATGAAGTCGGCCTTCTCCGGCGAATCGACAAGCGAATAATGCGTCTGGCCCGTTTCGATCCAGCTCGCCCGCGTCATATCCGACCGCGCGATCCTGTTGGTCTGCCAGCCCTGATAGAGGATCGCGAACAACGTCAGGACGATGACGACGACAGCGACAGTCTGGCCGATGTAATATACGCTTTCGAGAGTCATGGTTGCATCCCCGCCGTCGCATCTTTCGCCTCGACGCCGAGGAAAATCGGGCCTTCAGACGCCTCGGCTCGCTCCAGTTCCGCGATGAAGGCCCGCGTGAACATCGAATTCGCCTTGTCCGCCCGCCAGACTTCGATGACGATCGCGTTGCTGAAGAGGCTGCGCAAATAACCCCGTCTCAGCCGCCAGACTTCGGCGTCGAGAACGCCGTTCCTATAGAGCGCAAATTGAGCCTCGGCGCGTTGCAGCAGGCCGCGAATGAGCCGGTGCATAAGATATCGTTCATAAGGACTAAGCGTTTCGGTCGCGGTGAACGCCTTGTATGAGACCTCGCTGATCAGCCCGCCGGCGGCGAGCATGTCGTTGATCTCCGCGAAGGAAGCCTGCGCGTCCCATGCGGCTTTCGCCCGCATCGTGCGTCCGTTCTGGCGGGTCTGGATCGCGACGAAGACGAGCGAACCGACGATCGCGACGACGGCGACGATTTGACTGACGTAGTAGATGAATTCGAGAGTCATGATCGCCGCGCCACTTGGACGTTGGAATGAAGACGCAACAACTCAAGCAAACGCGCGCGGGGGCGTCCCGCGCGCACTCTCGGCAAAATTTCCGACCGGGCCCGCCGCTCCA
>JACADX010000281.1 GCA_013389125.1 Parvularculaceae bacterium
TCGTCAGGATCCTGGTTGCGCGCGCGAAGGCGCCGTTCAAGCTCGTCGCGCGACGGCGGCAGAATGAACACCTTGACGACGTCCCCGCCGGCGACCGCGTCGAGCTGCTGCGCGCCCTGCCAGTCGATGTCGAAAAGAACGTCGACGCCCGCCTTCAGCTGGTCGAACACCTTCGCGCGCGGGGTTCCGTAGTAGTTCCCGAAGACGTTCGCCGACTCGAGAAATTCGCCGTTATCGCGCATCCGCGCGAATTCAGCCTCGGTGACGAAAAAATAGTCCTTTCCCTCAATCTCGCCGGGTCTTGCCTTGCGCGTCGTCGCCGAGATCGAAAGGCGGAGTTTGCTGTCGCCTTTCAGGAGACGGTCGGCAAGCGTCGTCTTCCCCGCCCCTGAAGGGCTCGACAGGACGAACATCAGACCCCGCCGCTCGACTTTGGCCGCATCGACCGCCATTTATTCCACGTTCTGTATCTGCTCGCGCATCTGGTCGACGGCCGTCTTGAGGTCGAGGCCGATGCGCTTCAGGGCCATCCCTTGCGCCTTAGAGCACAGAGTGTTTGCCTCGCGGTTAAGCTCCTGGGTCAGGAAATCGAGCTTGCGCCCGACAGCGCCGCCCCCGGCGATAAGGCTCCGCGCCGCCGCCGCATGCGCCCGAAGCCGGTCGAGCTCCTCGCGGACGTCCGCCCTGACCGCCATCAGCGCCGCTTCTTCCTCGACTCGTTCCGGCGGAACGGCGCCGGCGAGGAGTTCGGACAACTGGGCCGCGATGCGCGCCTTGATGGCCTCGGGCGCGGCTTCAGCGGACGCCCGCGCCTACAAAGCCAGCCGATCGACATCGTTCAACTGTCCCTCGATGAGTCCGACGAGCGTCTCGCCTTCGCGCCCGCGAGCGCTCGCAAGCGCGCGCGCGGCTTCGCGGAAGCTCTCCCGCAGCGCCGCCGCAAGCTCGGACCGCGCATCGTCGTCATCAAGCGCTGATTCCTGTTCAATGACGCCGCGAAGCGCGAGCACGCCTTCGGGGCGCGGGCGATCGCAATCGATTCTGAGGCGGATTTCCTCGATGAGCTTCAGCGCGCTTTCGAGCGCGGCGCGATTGACGACGAACGCCCCGTCGACGGCCGCGCCCTTTATCGAGAGAAGCGCGCTGAACGACCCGCGCGAAAAGGTTTCCGAGAGGATTTTCCGGAGATCCTGCTCAAGAAACTCGTAGCCGGGCGGCAGGCGAAATCGCGCTTCGATCCCGCGGCCGTTGACGCTTTTCAGTTCCCAGCTCCAGCGCGCATCGGCGCGATCGCCCTCAATGCGGGCAAATCCGGTCATTGAGGATAGCGGCATCGTTCAGCCTTCTTCGCGTTGCGCGCGTTCGACGCGCCGCCATTCCGCGACATTGCGATTGTGCTCCTCAAGGGTCGCTGCGAAGACATGCCCGCCGGTGCCGTCGGCGACGAAGTAAAGAGCGTCGGATTCGGCGGGATTGAGCACGGCCTCGATCGCGGCGCGGCCAGGATTGGCGATCGGCGTCGGCGGCAGGCCGTCGATGAGATACGTGTTGTAAGGCGTGCGTTTTTCAATCTCGCTGACGCGCAGGCCGCGCCCCAGCGGCTCGCCGCCCGTCAGGCCGTAAATGATCGTCGGATCCGACTGCAGGCGCATTTTCTTTTTCAGGCGGTTCGCAAACACCGCGGCGATCAGCGGACGCTCTTCGGGGACGCCGGTTTCCTTCTCGACGATCGAGGCGAGAATGATCGCCTCCTCCTGGGTCGTGAACGGCAGGTCCATGGCGCGCCCTTCCCAGATTTCCGCGAGGACCTTGTCCTGCGCGTCGAGCATTTCCTTGACGAGGTCGTCGCGCGTGCGTCCGCGCGTGAAGGCGTAAGTTTCCGGGAGGAGTTCGCCTTCGGCCGGCGATAAGGTGAGCTCGCCAACGAGCGTCTCGTTCTCGGCGATAAGCCTCAGGATCTGCTTCGTCGTGCGCCCCTCCGGCGCCGTCAGGTAATGAAGGATGCTTTTTCCTTCGATGATAAGGTCGATGATCTCGAGAACGCTGGAGCCGGCGGGGATCCTGAATTCCCCGGCCTTGAGCGCGCCGGACTGCCCTTTGAGGCGCACGACCGCGATGAAGAGTTCGGGATAGCGAAGGGCGCCGACATCAGCGAGTTGTTCCGCCATCGACGCGACGGACGCGCCAGGCTCGAACAGCACGACGGCGTCCGCCTTGAGCGGCCCCGCGCGCGAGGCCTCCCGCCACGCAAACCAGCCGCCGACGAGGACGGCGGCGGCCGTCAGCAGCATCAGCCCGACGATAAAGGTAAGAAACGACGTCGCCCCGCCGCCGCTTCGCCGCTTCGCCGCCATGTCGGTCTCCTCGCCGCCCGACGGGGGATGTTAGCGGTCAACGCGGCGGACGACCAGACTGGCGTTCGTTCCGCCGAATCCGAACGAATTCGACAAGGCGACATTGACATTCTTGCGAACCGCCTTTTTCGGCGCGAGATTGATCCGCGTTTCAACGGACGGATTGTCAAGGTTCAGCGTCGGGGGGCAAACGCCGTCTCTGATCGCGAGAATTGAAAAGATCGCCTCGACGGCGCCGGCGGCGCCAAGGAGGTGCCCGATCGCGGACTTCGTCGAAGACATGACAAGGTTCGCCGCCGCCTCGCCGCCGAAGAGCCGCTCGACGGCCCGGAGTTCGATCTCATCGCCGAGCGGCGTCGACGTGCCGTGCGCGTTGACATAGTCGATTTCGGTCGGCTTGAGGCCGGCGCGGGCGAGCGCCATCTTCATCGCGCGATAGCCGCCGGAGCCGTCCTCGGCCGGCGCCGTGATGTGATAGGCGTCGCCGGAAAGTCCGTATCCGACGATTTCCGCGTAAAGCTTCGCGCCGCGCGCCTTCGCCCGTTCATACTCTTCGAGAATGACGACGCCCGCGCCCTCTCCCATCAGAAAGCCGTCGCGGTCCTTGTCATAAGGACGCGAGGCCGCCGTCGGATTGTCGTTGAAATGCGTCGTCAGCGCCTTCGTCGCGCAAAATCCCGCGTAGCCGAGCCGGCAGATCGCCGATTCCGCGCCGCCGGCGACCATCACGTCGGCGTCGCCGAGCGCGATAAGCCGCGCCGCATCGCCGATCGCGTGCGCGCCGGTCGCGCAGGCGGTGACGACGGCGTGGTTCGGCCCTTTAAGACCGAAGCGGATCGAAACCTGACCCGAGACAAGATTGATAAGGCTTGAGGTGATGAAGAACGGCGAGACCCGCCGCGCGCCCTGTTCATTGAGCACCAGCGTCTGGCGCGCAATGCCGTCAAGCCCGCCGATTCCCGAGCCGATGAGAACGCCCGAGCGCTCCCGTTCCTCGTCGGTCTTGAATTCGAGGCCCGAGTCCGTCACCGCCATCTGCGACGCGGCGATGCCGAAGACGATAAAGTCCTCGATGCGGCGCTGTTCTTTCGGCGAGACCCAGTCGTCCGCGTTGAACGCGTCGGCGCCCGCCGCCGCCCCTCCGCCATACCCGTTCGAACGCGGCGCTTCCGCGCCGATCTTGCACGCAAGGTCCGAGGTGTCGAATTTCTCGATGCGGCCGGCGCCGGATTCGCCGGCGATGAGACGGCGCCATGTCGCCTCGACGCCGGACGCGAGCGGCGTGACCAAGCCCAATCCGGTGACTACGACGCGCCGCATCGGGCCTTCGCCTCCTCGCGTCAGTCGGCCGCCGTAGCCGTCGGCGCCGCGCGGGAAGTCGCGACCCGCATGTCAGCCCTTCTGTTCGGAGATGAACTTGATCGCATCGCCGACCGTCTGGATCGTTTCCGCCGCGTCGTCCGGAATTTCGACATCGAATTCTTCCTCGAACGCCATCACCAGCTCAACAATGTCGAGGCTGTCCGCGCCGAGATCGTCGATGAAGCTCGCTTTCGGGTCGACCTTCGCCGGGTCGACGTCGAGGTGCTCGACCACGATCTTTTTCACGCGCTCAGCAAGATCTGACATTCGAAAGGCTCCTTCTCGAAGTTGCGCCGCGGCCACGATATTGGCGCGCGGGATAAAGCAGTCACGGCCCGCTCGCAAGCGCCGGCCTTGCCGTCGCTGCCGCCGCGGCGAAGTCAGGGCGCGCTTACGGCAAATCCTCTGGGCTTGCAATGCCGGTCGCCTCGGCCGCGGCGGCGGCCCCGTCCGGACAAAACAAGGCCGATCAGTGCTTTAGATCATCGCCATGCCGCCGTTCACATGCAGGGTCTGGCCGGTCATATAGGCCGCTTCCTCGCTTGCGAGATAGACGGCGGCGGCGGCGATGTCCTCAGGTCGGCCCATGGCGCCCGCCGGGATTTTCCCGAGGATCGCCGCTTTCTGCTGGTCGTTGAGCGCATCCGTCATCGCCGTCGCGATGAACCCCGGCGCGATGCAGTTGACGGTGACGTTCCGCGACGCGACTTCCTGCGCAAGGCTTTTCGTCATTCCGATCATTCCCGCCTTCGAGGCGGCGTAGTTCGCCTGCCCCGCATTGCCGGTTACGCCGACGACGGAAGTGACGCCGATGATGCGGCCGTAGCGCTGCTTCGTCATGAACCGCAGCGACGCCTTGGCGAGGCGAAAATACGCCGTCAGATTGACGCGGATGACGTCGTCCCACATGTCCGGCTTCATCATCAGCATCAGCATGTCGCGCGTCACGCCGGCGTTCGACACGACAATGTGGAGATTTCCCATCCTTTCAGCCGCCGTCTTCGGCAGCGCGTCGACCGCTTCAAGATCGGACAGATCGCAAGGCGCAATGTGAACGCGCTCCTTGAGATCGCTTGCGAGGGCTTCCAGTTTTTCGGCCTTGGTGCCCGACAGGGTGACCGTCGCGCCCTGCGCATGAAAGGCTCTGGCGACCGCGCCGCCGATGCCGCCCGTCGCGCCGGTGACGAGCGCGCATTTTCCCGTGAGATCAAACATGTCTTCTGTTCCTTCAGAGTTTCGCGAACGCGTCGAGGTCCGCAGGCTCGCCGACGCTGATGATCGTTGCGTCCTTGGCGATGCGCTTGACGAGCCCTGAAAGCACTTTCCCTGCGCCGATTTCGATGAATTTGTCGGCGCCGTTCGCGGCCATGTAGCCGACGCTTTCGGTCCAGCGAACGCGGCCGGTCACCTGCTTCACGAGGAGGTCGCGGATTTCCTGCGGCGCATCGACCTCGCGCGCGGTGACGTTGGCGACAAGCGGGACGACGGGCGCCTTCACAAGCGTCTCGGAGAGCGCGCCCGCCATTGTCGCCGCGGCGGGCGCCATCAGCGAGGAATGAAACGGCGCCGACACGGCGAGGAGCTTCGCCATCTTGGCGCCGTGCTTTTTCGAAGCTTCGGCGACGGCTTCGACGCGCGCCTTGGCGCCGGAGACGACGACCTGACCCGGCGCGTTGTCATTGGCGATCTCGCAGACGCCGAGCGCGGCGTCCGTCTCGGCGATCGCTTTTTCAGCGCCCTCAATATCGGTTCCGATGAGCGCGGCCATTGCGCCCGCGCCGACCGGGACCGCTTCCTGCATCGCCTCGCCGCGCGTTCTCAATAGGCGCGCCGTATCGGACAAGGTGATCGCCCGCGCCGCGCACAGGGCCGAATACTCGCCGAGCGAATGGCCGGCGACA
>JACADX010000391.1 GCA_013389125.1 Parvularculaceae bacterium
CTTCGCCCTTGAGGCGCCGCAGTTCGTCGTTAAGGCGCGCGATTTCGCCCGCCTGTTCGTCCGAGCGCTTGCGCGCGGCGGCGAGGCTCTCGTTGAGCGCCGCGACATCGGCAAGCGCGCGCTTCAGTCCCTCGACTTCCTCGGCAAGGCGCGCATTGTCGATCGCCGCCGCGACGGGCGGCGTCAGGTAGTCCGCCGCGGCGCCGCGATCGGGCGTTTCGGCGGGCGCGCTCGTCGGCGGCGCCGAAAGATCGATCGTCGGCTGATCGCCTTCTTTCGGCGCAAAGAGCTTCGCCGCGTCCTTCGCGGCGTTCTGCAGCCCCTCATTCGCGCCGTCCCCTCGCGGCGTCGAGGGCGGCGGCGGCAGTTCCGTGATTGATCCTTCTACGGACGGACCGGCGCGGCCGATCGCTTCAGCGCCCGCCTTCATCGCATCATTGGCGGTGTTGAATATCTTCGATGGGTCGGGGGTCGGCGCGGCGTGCGGCGCGGCCCGCGAATTCTCCGGCAGTTGCAGCGTTGTCGCCGGCGTCGTCTCGGTTGCGGGCGCTGGCGATTCGAGAGGCGGCCTCGCCTCCTTGCGGAGCTCGCTCCTCGCGAGATAAACGCCCGCCGCGGCGAGCGCGATGATAAGAAAAGCGCCGAAAAGAAGCGGCGCCGCCTTGAGCCCCGGCGGCGGGAGGGCCTTCGGATCGCCGCCTTTGACGACAAGATCTTCCGCCCGAAGGGCTGTCTTCTTTTCGTCTTCAGCGCGCGCGGGGAGCGTCTCGCCCGCCGTCGGCGGCGTGTCAGGTCCTGCCGGCAGACTGTCGGATTGGCTATTCATCCCGCGCCTCAAACACTGCGCCCTGAAGGTCGCGACCCGTCGCGACAGGTCAATTATAGGCGCCGATCGCGTCGATAACGAGGCGACGCGACCGCCCCTAGATGCGGCCTAATCGCCCGGCGATGAGGCTTAGAATGTCATCCGACGTCGGCATCCTTGCGGTTTCGATCGCCGCCCAGCTGGCGGCCGACGCCTCGCGGGCGACGTCGGCCGAAAGGCAAAGCGCGGCGGCCCGCTCAAGCGCGCCGACAAGCCCGTCAAACGCCGACTGTTCGATGAAAAGCCGCGCCGATCGCGGGGAGAAGAGGGTGACCGCCACCGGATGGTCTTTCTGGCGAAGCGCGGCGGCCGCGCCGGTCGAAAGCCGATCATATTTTTCGGCGTCGTAGATGATTGCGCGGCGTGCGTTCACGCCGTAATCGGCAAGCATCGCCGCCAGGTCGCCGGCGCGGTGGCTGCCGGCAAGATGAAGGACGGCGCCCGATGGTTTCGCTTGCGCAATGAGATGTGAAAGGCTCATGACATCGCCTTTCGCGGTGACGATTTTGTCGAACCCGGCCGCTGCCGCGGCGTCGGCCGTCGCCGCCCCGCCGGCGAAGACCGGCAGACGCCGCTCCGTCGTCAGCATCGAAAACGCCCGGACGCCGTTCGCGGAAGTGAATGCAAGGCCGCCGACGCCCGCAAGATCAACGGCATGGGGGCGTTGGCGTATGACCATCACCGGCGAGAGGATCGGCTCGGCGCCGATTTTCAAAACCTCCGCCGCGAAGGCCTCCGCGTCCGGGGATGGCCGGGTGACGATGACTTTCATGGTTCCGGTGTCAGGTTTCGAATTTCAGGTGTCAATTGACCTGTCGCCTGCCGCCTGACACCTGACACCTGACACCCCACTCGAGAAAGTTCGACACCTGGCCCCCGATACCCGAGACCTGACCGTCCTTGGCATTGAATCAAGTTGCGACGACACGGCCGCGGCGGTCATTCGCGCGCCCGCTCACGGACAGGCTGAGGTCCTGTCGAATGTGACGCTCGCCCAGTATGACCGCCACGCCGCCTATGGCGGGGTTGTCCCGGAAATCGCGGCGCGAGCCCATGTCGAGCGGATCGACGGCGTCATCGCCGAGGCGATGGCGCAATCGGGTCGCTTTTACGCCGACCTCGATGCAATCGCGGCGACGGCGGGACCCGGCCTCATCGGCGGCGTCATGGTCGGGCTGACCGCGGCGAAGGCGATCGCCATTTCGCACGGCAAGACGCTGATCCCCGTCAATCATCTCGAGGCGCATGCTCTGTCAGCGCGGATGACCGAGGATGTCGCCTTCCCCTACCTTCTTCTCCTCATTTCCGGCGGCCATACCCAGCTCATCGCCGTCGACGGCATCGGGCGCTATCGAAGGCTTGGCACGACGATTGACGACGCTGCGGGTGAGGCTTTTGACAAGTCCGCTAAGCTTTTGGGGCTCGGCCAGCCCGGCGGGCCGAAGATCGAGGCTGCGGCGAGAAGCGGTCGCGCCGATCGGTATGACTTCCCGAAACCGCTCGCAAAACGCGAAGGCTGCGATTTCTCGCTCTCGGGGCTGAAGACTGCGCTGCGGCTTGAAGCGGAAGCGATCGCCAATCCCCGACCGGCGGACATCGCCGACCTCGCCGCCTCGTTTCAGGCGGCGATCGCCGCGCATCTTGCCGACCGGACCGGGCGCGCAATGGACATGTTCGAGTCTTCGGGGGCGACATCAACTCTCGTCGTCGCCGGCGGCGTCGCGGCGAATGCGGCGATCCGGGAGCGCCTTGACGCGCTTGTCCGAGACCGGGGCTGGCGTCTCGTCGCGCCGCCTGCAAAATACTGCACCGACAATGGCGCGATGGTCGCCTGGGCGGGAATTGAGCGGTTCCGCGCCGGCCTCGCGCCGACATTCAAGGAGGCCCTCGCCTTCGCGCCGCGCGCCCGCTGGCCGCTCGCCGCGCCGATCCCCGGCCATGAGCATGGCGGCGGGAAGAAGGGCCCGAAGGCGTGAGGCGCCAACATCAATCGAGCGCCCGGTCGTCTTGGAAGCCGTAGTTCCTGACGTGGCGGCGAATCTCGCCCGGTGTGCGGCCAAACGCCCTTTTGAACTCGCGCGTCATGTGGCTCTGATCTGCGTAGCCCGCCATCAAGCTGACCTCCGTCAGGGTCGCGGTCTCGCTCACGACGCCGATGAAGGCCCGCTTCGCCCTCACTCGCGCATGGTAATCGCCGATGCTGCATCGCTTATGAGCTCGGAATTGCCGCGTAAGCGTTGTCGCATGGACGCCAGCCTCGCGGGATAGGTCCTCCAGAGAAATGCAAGTCCCCTCCTGCAAGCGATCCTCGACGCGCGTCAACCATCGGGGCGCGGCGCCGCGCGCGCATGCTTTCGGCGCAAAAAGCTCGCCCGCAAGTTCCGCGGCAAGCGACTCGAACGCCAGCTTGTCGGCGCCGGCAAGGAGCGCGCAAAAGAGCGATCCGAGGATCAGGTAAGGCGCGTCGTCATGGACTGCGACGATGTCGCCGGTCGCGCCCCGGCGCCCGAACTCCGAGTCAGAAAGCAGCACGGGGTCTATCTGCACGCCAAAGAAAAGGCCGCCATGGCGGCCGATGGCGTCGCAATGCTGGAACGCGCGGGGATGGTAAACGGCGACGTCGTTGTCAATCTCCATTTCGCTGCTGCGCGTGCGCGAAACGTACGATCCCTTCAATAATACGCACACGAACGGCCAGTCATGGGCATGGTTCGGGAGGACGCGCGATCTGGCGTGTTCTATCACCGACAGGTGGCAGCCTTGATGCGCCTCGCTGCGCAGAACTCTTCCGACATAATCGCCGACGTTCATCGGGCCGGGATGACTCGAACTCTCGTGATGGTCGCATCCATCGGGCATCGAACACCGTGCTTCGATCATTCAAGACAGGGTCCAACTACTCCCGCAATCAAGCATCCGGTCAAGTCCCACGCGCGTCGGAGCGCGAAGGAAAGGGTGTTTCATGAGCAGAGCTCGTCATGCGAAACAGGCGCTTTTCAGCGTCGCCGTCGTCATTCTCGCCGATTTCGGGAGCGCCGCATCGGCCGAGCCGAGCGATCGGATCGCACGCATCATCTCGGCCTACGGGGGCGAAGAGGCGCTCGAACGAGTTCATCAAATGGAATCCGAATGGGCTGGGTATTCGATCGGGCGGTACCAAAGCCGCCACACCGACCCGCCCTATGACAGGCTCCCGGTTAGAAACTGGTCCGCGTTCGATTTC
>JACADX010000268.1 GCA_013389125.1 Parvularculaceae bacterium
CCTGGCGCGCGGCCCTTGCGCCGATCATCGGCGCGAGGCCGGGCGACATTTGTCCGCAGACGAACATCTCAAGCGCGCTGACGAAGATATTGGGCGCGCTCCCCGCCGCGCCCGGGCGGCGCAAGATCGCCCTTTGCGAGGAGGATTTTCCAACCGTCGGCTTCGTCTTCGGGGAGGCGCGCCGGCTCGGCTTCGAGCCCTTCTTCGTCAAGAGCGGCGCGCATCTTGCCGATCCCGACGCCTGGGCGCCCGCGTTCGCCGACGACGTTCATCTCGTTCATGTGACGCATGTCTTCTCCAATCTCGGCCTTTTAACTCCCGTCGCCGAGATCGTCCGGCGCGCCAAGGAAAAAGGCGTCATCGCGGTCGTCGACGCCGCGCAATCCGCGGGCGCCGTCGAGGTCGATGTCGGCGCCTTCAACGCCGATTTCGTCACCGGAACCTCGCTCAAATATCTGTGCGGCGGCGCCGGCGCCTCCTGGCTCTGGGTCAATCCCGACATCGCGCCCGAATGCGCGCCGGTCGATGTCGGCTGGTTCAGCCACGAGAACCCGTTCGAATTCGACATCCGCCGCTTCGCCTACGCCGCCGGCGCGAACCGGTTCTGGGGCGGCACGCCGTCGGTTGCGCCCTATGCGATCGCAAGAGCCGGTCTTGAGATCATCGCGCGCGCGGGCGTCCGGGCGATCGCCGCCGGCAATCAGGCGCTCTTTGACCGCATCGCGGCGTCCTTGCCGGAGCGGGCGTTCGCCTCGCATGTGACGAAAGGCGAGCGGGGATCGTCCTTCATCGTCCGTCCCCGCGACCTTCCCGGCGCAAGGCAAGCGCTCGGCGCGGAAAGGATCGCCCATGACGAGCGCGCCGGCGGCCTCCGGTTCTCCGTTCATCTTTATAATGACGAATCGGACGCAGGCCGGCTTCTCGACACCCTCCGTCGGTTCGTATGACGCGGCGCAAGGCTCAAAGATCGAGAGTCAGCGTCGTCGGCGCATGGTCTGATGGACGGTCCCAGCCCCGTGCGTCCTCGCGGATCCGAAACCCGGCGCGCCCGCCCGAAAGCGCGGCCTTTTCGAGCGCCGGCGACACCCAGATGTGATCGAGCCGTCGGCCGCGGTTCGACGCGCGCCAATCCGCGGCGCGATAGGACCACCAGGTATAGACTTTCTCCGGCTCGGGAATGACTTCGCGCGCGACGTCAATCCAGCGGCCCTTCGCGATCGCCGCGTTCATGAGATCGACTTCGACCGGCGTGTGCGAGACGACGTCGAGAAGCTGCTTATGCGACCACACGTCGTGCTCCCTCGGCGCGACATTGAGATCGCCGACGAGAATCTCCTTGCGCTTCGCCCCGGCGCCCGAAAAGGCGTCGGCGAGATCCTTCAGGAAGGCGAGCTTGTGGGCGAATTTCTCGTTTTCGTCAGGGTCCGGAACATCGCCGCCCGCCGGCACGTAGAAATTATGGATGCGAACGCCGCCCGTCAGCGTCGCGGCGATATGGCGGCAGTCGTCCTTGCCGCAGAACTTTTGGACCTCGACGTCTTTAAGGGGCGCTTTTGAGACGATGGCGACGCCGTGATAGCCGGCCTGGCCCGCGACCGCCTGATGCTTGTAGCCGGCGGCGGCGAAGGCCTTGCCCGGGAACTGGTCGTTCGCGCATTTGATCTCCTGGAGGCATAGAACGTCGGGCTCCTCTTCCTTAAGGAAGCGACGCACGAGATCGATCCGGAGGCGGACCGAGTTGATGTTCCAGGTGGCGATTTTCATGGCGGCGGAGGATCAGGAGCAGGAGATTAGGGGGCCGGGGATTGGGGTTCGGTCGGACTGCCGCATAGCAGCCGGCGGCAAGGCCCGCTATCTGGCGGTGCGCCGCTCCCAAATCCCTAATCCCCAGTCCCAAATCCCAAATCCCTGATCCCCATGACCGCTTTCCTCCCTGACGGCCTCTCCTTGATCGCCGCGGCGATCGTCATCCTGTCGAGCTTTTTCACCTCGGCCTTGACCGCCTCGTTCGGCCTCGGCGGCGGCCTTGCGCTTCTCGCGATCATGGGCGCCTTGATGCCGCCCGCCGCGGTCATTCCGGTCCACGGCGTTGCGCAGCTCGGCTCGAACGCAAGCCGCCTTTTCCTGCAATGGAAATCCGTCGCCTGGCCGGTCGTCCTCTGGTTCGGCTTGGGATCGCTTATCGGAACCGTGATCGGCGCGCGGCTCTTCGTCGAAATCCCGGAGCGGCTCCTTACGGCGCTCATCGGCGCCTTCGTACTGGCGACGCTTTACGGCCCGAAACCCAAAGGCTTCGCGCCCGGCAAGAAGACCTATTTCGCGACCGGGGCGGCGAGCGCGGTCCTTTCGATGTTCGTCGGCGCGACGGGACCGATCGCCGCCGCGATGGTCGGCGTCGCCAAATTCGACAAGCTGAAAACCGTCGCCACCCACGCCGGCGCGATGACCGCGCAGCACGCGCTGAAATCGCTCGCTTTCGGCTTTGTCGGCTTCGCCTACGCCGACTGGGCCTTCGTCATCATCGCCGTCGTCATCGCCGGATTTTTGGGCGCCGCGGCGGGAACGCGTCTCCTCGCCAACATGCCGGAGGACAGGTTCCGCAAGGGCTTCACGATTGTCTTGACGTTTTTCGGGGCCTATCTCATCGCGGACGCATTGGTCGGCGGGTAAGCGCGGCGGGGTCGTCTCGTTCAGAAAAGATTGAACGATCCGCCGACGACGCCGACCGGCCAGCGCCCGAATTCAAAGAGCCGGAATTTCGCCGTGAGCGGATGATCGGCGGCCTCGAAGGCGGGATCGACCGCTGCGACGAGAACGAGCGCGGCCTGATGCGCGGCCTGCACGGCCGCGCCGACCGCTAGCTGCTTTTGCGCCTCGTCCTCGACGTCCCAGATGAAGCTCGCCTGCTCCATCGACTCGTTCGCGGGTTCGATGATGCGGTCGGCGATCAGCGTCATCGCGATCCCGAGCGCCTACTCGGAAAGAAGACCGAGCGCGCGCGCCGTGAGGTCGGCGCGAAGCCGCTCTTCGGCCTCCCAGG
>JACADX010000376.1 GCA_013389125.1 Parvularculaceae bacterium
CCCGCAACGCCGGCGCCCATGACGAAGATCTTCGCGGGGGCAATTGTTCCCGCGGCGGTCATCATCATCGGAATTGCTCGACCGTAGTAGGCGGCGGCGTCGATCACCGCTTTGTAGCCGGCGAGGTTTGCCTGCGACGAAAGCACGTCCATCGACTGCGCGCGCGTGATGCGCGGCATGAGATCCATCGCGAAAAGTTCGACTCCCGCGCGCGCCGCCGCTTCTAGAATGTCCGCGCTGCCGTGCGGCGACACGATCGCCGCGAGCCTTTGCCCGCGCGCAAGCCGCAAAAGGTCTGCGGCCGCCGGCGCGCGCACGGCTAGAATCAGCTCAGCGCCTGCCGCGGCCTCAGACGAATTGGCGGCGATTGTGGCGGCGGCGTCCTGAAATGCGCTATCGGTGAAGTTGGCCGCCTCGCCGGCGCCGCGCTCGACGACGACACCCGCGCCCATGGCGACGAACTTCTTCACCGTCTCCGGCGATGCGGCGACGCGCGTTTCGCCGGCTCGCGTCTCCTTAAGGACGGCGATCTTCATGATTCCTCCGAGCGCGCTTCAATTCGACGATTGCCGCCGCGAGAATACGCCGCAGCGAAGGGACTAACCGGAGCGGCTAGTGCGACGAGAAGAACGTCTTCACAATCCACCAGGCGAGAATATAGACGGCGACGAGCGAAAACGCCGCCGCGCCGATCCCGCCGCGCATCGTGAGCACAGTGAAGAAGGTGGCGAGCGCCATGCAAAACGGCACGCCGATATGGGTCGCTGCGGTCATGATGCCTTTGTAGCTGCGGACGTGCTCTTCGGCGTCCTGTGCCCGCTGCTTGGCTTCATCAACAGTGGTCGCCATCGTTCAAGGCCTCCGTTTCCGATCAAAGGCGCGGCTGCCGCTTTAGCGGGCCGGCGCCCGGATTGGCGCTTTTTCTGGCGGAATTCAGCAGGTTGGGCAAGAGGACAAAGGATTCAGTTCCCCACTCTGACGGGCCAGCAGGAAAGCAGCATACGCAAGGTCGAAATGAAGCCGATTGGCTGCTCCATCATCAAGTGATGGTGCGTAGCCGGCATGATGACGAATGGCGAGCGGCCCCTCGTCCGGCCGCGCAGGTGATCAAAGCCCTCCCCCGCTGCGAAGGCCGACTTCTGGCCGTAAAGAAATGCCAGCGGGCAGCGCGCCGCCAAAAACAGATCGCGTTCGTAATGGATTTCGAAGTTTCGACCATGCGCCGGGTCGAATTTCCAGGTCCAGCCCGAGCCCCCCTGCGGGCTGGGCGCACGTTGCAGCCCCTCGCGGGCTATATAGTCGACAAGATAATGCTCAGCGCACGGCTGGTTCGGAAGGAAACGGAACCGGGCAATCGGCTCCTCAAGGGTCGAATAGATCCGGTTCGCCTTGATTGGGTTTTTCGGGTCCTGCCGCTTGAGGATCGTGTAACCTTCGTCCGGATCCGGGGTGCCGATCGGACTGTCGATGACGACGGCGCCAAGCAGGCGCTCGCCGCGCCGCTCGACCGCCGCGAGCGTGACCCATCCGCCGAAGGAATGACCGACGACGATGGGGCGGCCGCCGTCGGCGGCGCGCGAGGCGTCGATCACGGCGAAAAGTTCGTCGACCGTCAGGTCGAGCGAATAGCTCGGCCGCCAATCGCTGTCCCCCATGCCCGACATGTCGAAGGCGACAACGCGGTAATTTTCGGCAAATGATGGCGCAAATGGCCGCCACCAATTCCGGTGGGCGCGGCCGCCATGGACGAAGACGAGGCCGCGCCGCCCTGCTTCGCCCCAAGCGGAGTAACGGATCTTCGCGCCGGATACTTCAACAGCGCCCTCTTCGGACGGCGCGTTTACCGCCTCATTGAACCAGTCCGGCGCCGGCGGCTTTACGCCGCCGAGGCGCTCGATCGGTCGAATGACGTCTTTTCCAGATTCTTCCATATGCGCTTCCTAGGCGAGGATCATGGTCAACAAAACCCTAATGCGGCGCCGCCGTTGACCCGGAATGATACGCTTTAAAGCGATATTTAACTCCGACTTGGTAGGCCTCGCTTGACGAATTTCAATCTCCACGAGGACCAGATTCCATGACCGCCAAAACGATCCTCATTGTTGATGATGACCCGACGCAGCGCCGACTTATGCGCGCGGTCTGCGAGAAGGCCGGATATCCGGTGCTGCAGGCGGAATCGGGGGAAGGCGCAATATCCCTCTTGCAAGGCGAACAGGGACAAGACGTCAGCCTCATCATGCTCGACCTCAGAATGCCGGGTCTTGGCGGCATGGAGACGCTGAAGCGCGCCAAAGCCTTTCGCGAAGATGTTCCCGTCATCGTTCTGACCGCGCAAGGCGGAATTGATACAGTCGTCGAGGCGATGCAGAATGGCGCTTCCGACTTCTTCGTAAAGCCCGCTAGCCCGGAACGCGTCATCGTTTCGATCAACAATGCATTGAACCTTACTACGCTCAAGGGCGAAGTCTCGCGCCTCAAACGCAAACGCGACGGCGCGATGGGCTTCAAGGACCTCATTGGGCAAAGCAGCGCGCTGAGGAACGTCGTCCGGATTGGCGAGCGCGCCGCCGCATCCCACATACCGATCCTAATCACGGGCGAGTCCGGCGTCGGCAAGGAAATGATCGCCCGGGCGATCCAAGGCTCGTCCGACCGCGCGGGCCGCCCTTTCGTGACTGTCAATTGCGGCGCCATACCTGAAAATCTTGTTGAGAGCATTCTCTTCGGTCATGAGAAAGGCGCCTTCACGGGCGCACACCAGAAACATGTCGGCAAGTTCCAGGAGGCCGACGGCGGGACGATCTTTCTCGACGAAGTCGGCGAATTGCCGGCGGACATGCAAGTCAAGCTTCTGCGCGTGTTGCAGGAAGGCGACGTTGACCCGGTCGGTTCAAAGCGACACGTCAAGGTTGACGTGAGGGTCATTTCCGCGACCAACCGCAATCTTGCCGAAGAGGTGAAATCAGGGCGTTTTCGCGAAGATCTCTATTATCGCCTGAACGTCTTCCCTGTGCATGTTCCGCCGCTGCGTGAGCGAATCGACGACATACCGGCGCTCGTCGAGCACTTCATCCAGCGCTACAACGCTGAGGAGCGACGCGACGTTCGCGGCGTCCAGCATGAAGTTCTCGAAGTGCTGATGCGGCAGCCTTGGCCAGGCAATATTCGCCAGCTTGAGAACACGATCTTTCGCGCGGTCGTTCTCGCCGAGAGCCCTTACTTGTCTGCGCGCGACTTCCCGTTTCTCGCGGCCGAATTCGAGGCCGCAGGCGTCGATCTTGGTCCCCCGATCCTCGATGCGCCAGACAATGGGGCGTCGATGGTCGCATTTTCAGCGCCTCCGCAGCGCTCGCTCGCCGGCAATTCCTCAACGCCTTTCGAAAATGTCGACGTCTTTGATCGCGACGGCCATCTAAGGACGCTCGAAGCCATTGAACGCGATCTCATCAAACTTGCGATCGACACCTATGACGGACGCATGTCGGAAGTCGCGCGCCGGCTCGGCATGGGGCGCTCGACGCTTTACAGGAAACTGCGCGATCACGGACTTGAAGTGCGGCGAGCGAGCTAGCGGCGGGAATTGGGCGCTAGGAGCGAAGTATCATCCGACGCCATGAGCGCTATTCCCCGAGCGCCGATAGATATAGGTCGAGGAGAGCTTCTTCCTCCTGACGCTTCGCCTTGTCCATTTTTCGTAGGCGGATGACCTTGCGCAAGGTTTTTGTGTCGTATCCTTCGCCCTTGGCCTCGGCGAAGACTTCCTTGATGTCGTCGGCGATTGCCGACTTTTCTTCTTCAAGGCGCTCGACCCGCTGAAGAAACGACCGAAGCCGCTCCGCCGCGACTGTTGTCGCGCCGGGCGCCGCCGAGCCCGCCGCAATAGTCGCCGTTCCATCCGCCATAATACGCCTCCGTCTTTGGGGCCGGAAGCTAAAGCCGCGTCGGGTGGAGCCTCCAACGCCAATTCCTCCACATGGGGAAAGATCGAACTTTGGGGAAAACGGGAATAACCCCCCGCCGCAACCTAACGGCGGTCAGATTTCCTGTCCGTTCAGCTGATCACGCAACATTTTCGCGCGATTGCGCGCGTGGGGCTCATGCGGATTCCACTCAAGCGCCC
>JACADX010000377.1 GCA_013389125.1 Parvularculaceae bacterium
GCATCTGCTTTGGGAGCAGAGGGTCGCAGGTTCGAATCCTGCCGCTCCGACCAGCGGGCCGCGAGGCGAAAGGGAACAGCAGGCGATGTATGCAAGGATTTTTCAGCCGGCGAAGACGGCGATGCAGTCGGGCAAGGCGAATGCCGGCGCCTGGGTCCTTGAATTCGAGCAGGAAGCCGCCCGGCGAATAGACCCGTTGATGGGATGGACGAGCAGCGACGATACGACGGCGGGACAGGTGCGGCTTTCGTTCGACACGCGAGAGGCCGCGATCAAATATGCGGAATCAAGGAGCATTCCCTATGCGGTGAGCGAACCGCGGCAGTCCTTGCCGATCGCCAAAGCCTATTCCGACAATTTCTCCTTCCGCCGCCGCAAACCGTGGACGCATTAGAGCATTGCCAAGGACTCCGTAGCTCAGCTGGATAGAGCACCCGCCTTCTAAGCGGGCGGTCGCAGGTTCGAGTCCTGCCGGAGTCGCCACTTCGAGCTTCGCGCCATGATTCGGAATCAATGCGCTTGCCCAGTCATTGTTTGTCGCGGCGTCCGCCGCTTCGCGCATCACTCGCGCTGAACTGCGCACACTTTTGCGCACGCCGTTTTAGAGTTCAGGAAGCTCTGTTTCGTCGACCGCCGTCGTCGGCGCGGAGAGTTCGAGAACGATCTCGACCTTTTTCTTGCCGGGCGACAGCACCAGGCGCTGCGGGGTGTAGCCCGCTTTCGCGACGGTTATCGTGCGCGGCGCGTCGATCTCAACGGTGCAGGGCGCCTCGCACGCGCCGAAATTCTCGACCGTCACGAGCGCCCCGGCCGGGGTGGTTGTGACAAGGACCATCGTCGTCGTTCCGCCGCCAAGATCGAGCGTCTCGCATCCGGCGAACATCAGCGCGGCGGCGAGGAATTGCATGCGGAGCATCAGATTACCCTTTGGCGGCGTTCATGGCGGCGAAGGCGCGCTCCATATCGGCGATGAGATCGCCAATGTCCTCAAGCCCGGCGTGAATCCGCAACACCGGCCCTTCCTTAGCCCATTTCGTCGCCGAACGGTTTTTCTCTGGATGTACATGAATGCAGAGGCTTTCAAAGCCGCCCCACGAAAAACCCATGCCGAAATGATGGAGGGCGTTGAAGAACGCCTTGGTCGCCGGCTTCGCCCGGGGTTTGAGGACAACGCCGAAGAGGCCTGACGCGCCAGTGAAATCGCGCTTCCATGTGAGGTGACCCGGGGAAGCCTTGAACGCCGGGTGCAGGACCGCCTCGACCTCCGTTCGCCGGGCAAGCCATTTGGCAAGCGCGAGACCGTTTTCCTGGTGCGCGTTGAGGCGCAGGCCGAGCGTTCGCATTCCTCGAAGCGTCAGATAAGCGTCATCGGCGGAGACGTTCGCGCCGATCTGCAACAGGGCCTCAAAGACAGCCTTCGCGGCTTGCTCGTCAGCGGACGTGATCGAGCCGATCAGGCAGTCGGAATGGCCGCTGAAATACTTCGTCCCGGCATGCACGACGACGTCGGCGCCGTGCGCGAGCGGCTTGAAGAACACGCCGCCGGACCAGGTGTTGTCGACAATGAGCTTCGCGCCGCCCTGGCGCGCCGCTTTGGCGAGCGCTGGAACATCCTGGACCTCAAACGTAAGCGAGCCCGGCGATTCCGCGAAGATGACCTTCGTGTTCGGCGTCATCAACGCCGCGATGTCGGCGCCGATCAAGGGGTCATAGAATGCCGTATCGACGCCGAAGCGCGCGAGGAAATTGCGGCAGAATTTTCGGGTCGGGTCGTAGGCGGAATCCGTCACGAGGATGCGGTCGCCGGCGCGAACGAATGCAAGGAGCGCTGCGGTGACGGCCTGAAGGCCCGACGGGGCAAGGCGCGTTTCAAAGCCGCCTTCGAGCGCCGTGATCGACTCTTCGAGAGCGCGGTGCGTCGCGCCGCCGAGGCGGCCGTAAACGATGTTCCTGCCGCCCTCGATGTAATCGTCATAGGTCGGGAAGAGATAGGTCGACGCGCGTTCGACCGGGGTATTGACCGGATGCGACGGACGGCGTTTCGGCCTCCCGGCGGCGATGAGCTTGGTGCCGTCCTTCATCCGCCGCCGCCTCGTTCGTCGAGCGCCTCGACCCGGCCCTGCCGCTGGTCGAATACGGCGAATCCGAACTTCTGGTAAAGCGGCAGGGCGGCCGGATGATCGAGCGTGCAGGTCTCGATCCGCACTTCCGTCGGATTGAGCGACCAGGCAAGGTCGATCGCGTTCGACAGAAAGAATCGCGACAGGCCGCGTCCGATGAATTCAGGCGCAAGTCCGAAAAAGCGGATTTCGGCGACGGCGCCGTCGGTTGATTCGATCTCCGCCATGCCCGCCGGGACGCCGTTCACGTAAAGGACATAAAGGTGGACGTTCGGATCGTTGATGATCGCCGAGAGCTCCGCATCAGAAAGCCCGCGGCGGCTCATCCAGTTCCACTTTCTGCCGATGAGGTCATAAAGATAGCGATAGAAGTGCGCCGGCGGGTTTTCCGCGCGCAGGATGGCGATCTTGCCTTGCGGGCGCGGCTGGGGCGCATAGGCCGGGCGCGCGCGCTGACGCAGAAAGGTAATTGTGACGTCGATCTGCCGGCCCATGCGCGTTCAGTCGGTTATCGCCGGAAACCGCACCGGGTCATTGGTTTGCGCGCCCCATTCCGCCCATGAGCCGTCATAGAGCGCATGTCGGCGATGACCAAGTCGTTCGAGCGCCAGCACGATGACGGCTGCGGTGACGCCGGAGCCGCAGGTCGCGATGACATCCGTTTCGGCATGGACGTCGCGGTCGTGAAAGAGCCGGGCGAGTTCATGAAGCGGGCGAAGTTCGCCGCTGTCGCGGAGCAGGAGCGCATGGGGAAGGTTGATTGCGCCAGGCATGCGTCCCGGACGAAGGCCGGGCCGCGGCTCCGGCGCCTCGCCCTTAAAGCGCGGCGCCGGCCGCGCGTCGAGAACGACGCCGCGGGCGTCGTTCAAAAAGGCGCGCACATCGTCCGACGTCCGCACAAGATCGGCGCGCGGCGCCGCCCTGTATTCGACGCGCGCCGGCGCGGCAGGGCCGGTTTCGACGGGCCGGCCTTCACGCAGCCATTTCGGCAGTCCGCCGTCAAGGACCGAAGCCCGCTCGTGACCCATGGCGCGGAACGTCCACCAAACGCGGGCCGCTGAAAACAGGCCCTGATCGTCGTAGATGATGACGTCATCGCCGGGCGCGATCCCGAGCGCGCCGACCGCCTCGGAAAATTCGGCTGCCGACGGCAGCATATGCGGCAGCGACGTCGTCTTGTCCGCGATCGCGTCGATGTCGAAGAAAACCGCCCCCGGAATGCGCCGCTCTTCGTGATCGAGCCTCGCCGGCGCGACGCCCGGCATCCGCCACGAGCCGTCAACAATCTTCACCGCGGGTTCGCCCAATCGCGCAGCCAGCCAGTCGGTCGCTGCGAGCGGATAGGGAAATTCGTCGTTGTTCATGCCATCCAGGGCGGCGAGGGGAGTCCCTTCGACTTCAGAAACTCCGGATTAAAGAGCTTCGAAGCATAGCGGTTGCCGTAATCGCAGAGAACAGTGACGATCGTCGCGCCGGGCCCTAGCTCGCGCGCGAGGCGGATCGCTCCGGCGATGTTGATTCCGGACGAGCCGCCGAGGCAAAGTCCTTCCTCCTCGACCAGCCGGAAAAGGATCTTGAGCGCCTCGTCGTCGGCGACCCGGTAGGCGTCATCGAAAACAATGCCCTCGATGTTTGCGGTCACTCGCCCCTGGCCGATGCCCTCGGTAATGGAGGAGCCCTCGGTTTCGAGCCTGCCTGTCTTCACGAAACTATAGAGCTTCGCGCCATAGGGGTCGGTCAGCACGCATTTGACGTTTCTGTTGCGCTCTTTCAGCGCCAGGGTCACGCCGCCGAGCGTGCCGCCCGAGCCGACTGCGCACGTGAAGCCGTCAATTGCGCCGTCGGTCTGCTCCCAGATCTCGGCGCCGGTCGTTCGGTAATGCGTGTCGCGGTTCGCCGTATTGTCGAACTGGTTCGCCCAGATCGCGCCGTTGGGTTCGGTCCTCGCGAGGTCTTCTGCGAGACGGCGCGAAAAATGCACATAATGATTTGGGTCCGTATAGGCGACCGCGTCGACTTCGATGAGGTCGGCGCCGAGAAGGCGGACCGCGAGCTTTTTCTCCTCGGTCTGGGTCTTCGGCATCACGATCTTCACCTTGTAGCCGAGGATCGCGCCGACGAGCGCAAGGCCGATGCCGGTGTTGCCGGCTGTTCCTTCGACGATGACGCCGCCGGGCTTCAAGGCGCCGCGGCTTTCAGCGTCGCGAACGATGCCGAGCGCGGCCCGATCCTTCACCGACTGGCCGGGATTGAGGAACTCCGCCTTGCCGAAAATGTGGCAGCCGGTCTCCTCCGAGGCCCGTTTCAGCTTGATGAGCGGCGTCGATCCGATGGCGTCGAGCGCGGATTCGTGAAAGCGCATTTTGTCCTCTGGAGGCCTCAGGCGGCCATCTTATGCGCGATCGCGCGCCGGATCGACGGCCGACGGAGTCGCAATCGCGCGACGGCCCGCAGTTTTTCTGACCGGCGTTTAAGCTGGTCTCAGGCCCGCGTCTCAGGTCCTTGCCAGTCGGATCTGCATGACGTCGGTCGTCGCCGCCTTGAAGCCGGCCTCGCAATAGCTCAAGTAGAATTGCCAGAGCTTCTTGAATTTCTCGTCAAAGCCCATCGCGACGATCTCGTCCCAGGCGGCGAGGAAGCGCCGCCGCCATTCCGCGAGCGTCGCCGCGTAGTCCTGCCCGAACGCCGTCGCGCCCTGCCAGATGAGCCCGGCGCGCTTTGTTTCCTCGACGAGCGCGCGCTCGGACGGCAGCATGCCGCCGGGGAAGACATAGCGCTTGATAAAGTCGGTCGAGCGCGAATAGGTTTCGAAAAAGCGGTCGGCGATCGTAATCGTCTGGATGCCGGCGAGGCCGCCAGGCTTCAAGAGATCGCGCACCTTGCGGAAATAGGCCGGCCAATATTCCCGGCCCACCGCTTCAAACATCTCGATCGAGGCGACCTTGTCGTAGGCGCCCTCCGCGTCGCGATAATCCTGAAGCTTGAATTCGACCCGATCGGCGAGCCCCTCGCGGAAGATGCGCGCGCGCGCATAGTCAAGCTGCGCCGGCGAGATTGTCAGTCCGGTGACGCGTGCGCCGCGCTCCTTGGCGGC
>JACADX010000253.1 GCA_013389125.1 Parvularculaceae bacterium
GCGACGCGGCGGCGTTCCCGGCGGGCGCGGCGAACGGCCACCATCTTGTCAATCGTTCAAGCTCCGACGTCGTCTATCTCGAAGTCGGCACGCGCGCCAAGACTGAAGTCGTCGAGTATTCCGATCCGGCAATCGACCTTAGGGCCGTCAACGACGGAAAGGGCTGGCGATATGAACATCGGAACGGCGCGCGCTGGTGAGCTTCAGAACTTGTAGCGGACGCGGAGCGAAGCCGCGAACGCCGTCGTTTCGAGGTCGGCGGCGAGCGAGCCCCGGATCAGCGCATCGGGCTCGGCGCCCGAAAGCGCGATCGGACGATCGGCGAAGAAAGCGACGGCGACGCCGACGTCCGCAGATAGCCGTTCGCTGAAATTTTGGGTTGCGCCGACACTCGCCCAATAGCGATCGGAGTCGGGAATTCTCGGGCTGGCGAACGCGTCGTTGACAGGCGTGTCGTCGAACATGAACCCGGCGCGCAAAGTCGTTTCCCGTGCGGCGGCGTATTCTCCGCCGACGGATAACGACCAGCTGTCGTCCCAGTTCTGGGTGAGAATTTCCGGCGGCTGCGCGAGGTTCGCGAATATCAGCGAGACCGTTTCGAAAGCGGACCATCGCGAGTACGTCGTCGACGCCAGTAGAGTAAAACGCTCCGTCGCCGAGATTTCAACGCCGAGCCCGGCGATCGCCGGCGTCGTAAAATCGGAAACAAAGGTTGTCGGCGCGAAAAGCCCGGCGGCGACATTAAGGACCTGAGCGGCGCCGCTCGCGGCGAGATCGAAGACGGCGTCGCCCTCGATATCGTGCGAGATTTTTGATGCGTAGGATCCTCCAATGACGACGCGTTGCCCGAGCGCCGCCATGAAACCGGCCGTGAAGCCGACAGCAACGTCATCGCCGTTGAATGAAGCCGGAAGGTCGCTTGATCCCGGAAGAAATCCAGGAATCGAATTCGCGGCTGCGACCCCGCCGGCGTCGACGATCGCCGTCACCGACAGATCGAAATACTGAATGCGGACGCTTCCGGCGATCGAGAGGTCGTCGGTTAACGCGATCGCGACGGTCGGCGATACGGCGATCGAAAGCGCTTCCGACTTCTGCGCCTGATATCGAATGACAGAACTCGGATCAAAATTCGTGCTGAGCCCAAAAGGCGCGTGAACGAGGAGGCCGATGGCGATACGATCGCTCAAAGGCGCGGCGATTGAGAGATTTGGAATGACAGCGTCGCCGTCAAAGTCCTCGCCGTCAGGAGCGCCGCTGATCGGCGCGACGCCGAAGAGCGTTCCTTGCGCGTTCTCAAACGACGTGATCGACCAAACGCCTGTCGCATTGACGCTGACGTCGGGTCCGGCGAGGCCGGCGATCGCTGTAGGATTATAAGCCGCGAAGCCGGGATCCGCCCGGCGCGCCTGCGCGCCCGCGAACGCCGCGCCGAGCGCGCGTGCGTTCTGCTGTTCCAGCGCAAAACCTCCCGCAGCGGCCCCGCTGGTGATCGCTTGCAGCGCGACGAGGCCGACGACGGCGGTCGCGGGCCATAAAGATCTGGACATAACGGGCCTTTTTCGAGCGTGATCCGCGAGAGCTATGACGATTTTCCGGGCTGCGCAAAGAGCGCCGCAAAGACGAAAGTGAGATTAAACGGCGCATAACAGCCGATAGACGGATTAATTTCTGTGGGCCGTTTCGGCGGGGGCGGTTGAAATTAACCCTTTTTTAAGAATAATTGCCCGCCGGGGGAGGCGGCAACGGCCGGGCGGTATTTTCGGGTGCGGGTGCGGAATGGCGAAATCCTATGAAGAATTGCTCGGCGCAGTCGGGCGGGCGAAGCAGTTCCGCCGGCAGCGATACGATGCTGCAATCTTATTCGCAAACGAACCGCCGTCGCTCCATTTTGACGACGACGTTTACGAGCTGAAGAACATCAGCGGCTCGGGTTCCGGCGCGAGCGCGCGCGGCGTAAACCTTGATGACGCAACAGCTGAAATTGACCGCGTCGGCGTATTGCGGCTCGTGCAGCGGGGCGAGGAGATCTTTCGCGCCAAGGCGCGTTGTGCGCGCAAGGAAGTTCAACAAGGGCGCATATTCGCCGGATTCGCGCTGGAGCAGACGCAGTTCGATCTCGACGATTTGCGCCGCCGCAACGCCCGCGCGGTCGCGAAATCGCCTGCGCCGACGACGCCGTGGGCGGGCGTTACGGAAGGCTACCGCGCGCACTGCGCCAATGTTGTCGCGTTTGTTGGGACTCATTGCGCCCGAATCGACCGGGTGTTCGCGCCGATTGAAAAGTCGTATCCGGCGGCCGAGCGTCGCGCCATCTTCGCCGACCTCATGACGGCTGTTGAACCGGACTGGCGCGCGCTGCTCTTGCGCGGGAACGACTTCGCGCTTGAGATTTCCGGCGACAAGCGCCGCGTCGCCGCGATGAAGGCTTATACGGAAGCGGCGGTGACGCCGGCCCTCCTCGGCGGGGCGAGCTGGAATCGCTGCTACGTGAAGCCGATGGGCTATCCCGGCGACTACAAGATCATGAATTATATGTACGACGTTCTCCCCGAAGGCGCGACCATCCGGGAGAATTTCCTGCACGGGCTCGGCCTAATCGCCGGGCGTCCCATCAATACGCGCATGCTGAAACTTTCCGGGATGATCGTCGACCATTTCTCGAATTCGCCGGCGACGCGCGACCGGCGCATCGCCAGCATCGGCTGCGGGCCGGCGCGAGAGCTTGAGCACATCGCGGCGGGGATGGAACCGCATGCGCGCGTCGTCGCGACCTTGATCGATCAGGAGACCGAGGCGCTTGAATA
>JACADX010000319.1 GCA_013389125.1 Parvularculaceae bacterium
GCCCCATATCGTGCGCGACCTTCTTGACGTTGAAATCCGCGAGAACTTTCCCGCGCGCTGGAATATCGCGCCGACGCAGCCGATCGCAATTGTGCGGCTCAATGAAAAGCGACGGCGCGAGTTCGCGCTTGTTCGCTGGGGATTTATCCCTTCTTGGGCGAAAAAGGACTATTTTGAGAAAGTCGGAACGAAACCGCTCATCAACGCGCGCGGCGAGACGGTCGCGGAAAAGCCGACCTTCCGAAACGCCTTCAGGCGCCGGCGATGCCTCGCGCCCGCCGACGGTTTTTACGAATGGCGAACCGAGAAAGGCGCGCGCCAGCCTTACCTCATCCGGCCCGCCGAAGCCGGGCCCTTCGCTTTCGCCGCCCTGTGGGAGACGGCGATCGATCCCGACGGCGGCGAGATCGATACGGCCGCGATCATCACGACTGAGGCGGGCGCTGACCTAGCCGTCCTTCATAACCGCGAACCGGTCGTCATTGCGAGGAAGGATTATGAGCGCTGGCTTGATCCCGACGAGAAAAGTGCAAACGCAGCGGCGTCGCTGATCGCAGCGCCGCCGAAGGGCTTCTGGAGATTTCATCCGGTCTCGAAGGCGGTCAACAACGCGCGCAATGAAGGCGAGGAACTCGCGCGCGAAATCGGCCAGCGAGAGATGTTCTAGCGACGCGGGCTAATTCAAGACCGCGGTCATCGCGTTCGGAATGCAGTTGACGTCGTCGGAGCCGAACTCCGCCGGCGCGCAAAGGCAGTTCCGCAGCTTCTCGAACGTCTTTTCGCTGAACGGTCCGCGCACGGCGCAATCCGACGGCGTTTCGTCGACTGCGAGCAGCGTCTTCAGCTTCGCGCATTTCAACTTGGCATTCTTCTCGATCTCGGCGGCAAGCCCCTTTCCGACGATGTCGAGACACCGCGCGCCGTCGGCGCGCGGATTGTCGAAATCGCGAACGACGAAATAATAATGCATCGCGCCCGGCAAGCCGATCCGCTCGACCTCGGCCGAAATGAAATCGTCATTGGCGCCAATCCGCCGGACGGTCGCCGGCACGCGGATGTCGCATTTGCCGTTTGGTCGGGCGTAGCAGATCGCCTTGCCGCCGCCGGGACTCGCAATGTCCGCCTTCAAGCGGTAACGCGAGCCGAGCGCCTCGGCTTGTTGAGGCTCTTGCGCGCAGGACGCGATCGCCGCAGCGGCGAGGCCTGTGGCGATTAGCCGGATCATCCCCATCTCGTCCCTCCCCTAGAGACGGCCGGCAGCATAGCAAAAGTCGCAGGCTAAAGCATCTTTCCCGGATTCATGAGGCCCAAGGGGTCGAGCGCCGCCTTGACCGCCCGCATCATGGCGATCTCCGCCCTCTGCTTCCGGCGCGCGATGTCAGCGCGGCGGGCGACCCCGACGCCGTGTTCGGCTGAAATCGACCCATGATGCCGATCGATGACGTCGTAAACGGCCGCCTCAATCGCATCCTGGCGCCGCTCGAAATCGCGCGGATCGCTTCCGATGGGCTGCAGCACGTCATAGTGGATGTTGCCGTCGCCCATGTGGCCGAATGCGATGATCCGCGCGCCGGGGCATACGCGTTCAACCGCCGCGTCGGCGTCGTTGAGGAATTGCGGAACCGCCGCGACCGGCGCCGAGACGTCGTATTTCGCCTGGCCGCCTTCGGGGCGCATCGCTTCGGACATCGAATGCCGCATCCGCCAGAATTGCGCGGCCTGCGCCTCGCTTTCGGCGATCGCCGCGTCGCTGATTTCGCCGGCGGCGAGCGCGTCTTCAAGCATCGCCTCGACCGGCGCCCTCAGCGCCCCTTCATGGCCGGACGAGAATTCGATGAGCGCATACCAGGGATGCGCCGCCGACAACGGATCGCGAACGCCCGGGATGTGTTTCAGGACCAGCGAAATAATATAGCGCGACATCAGTTCGAAGCTCGTCGCGTCGCCGCCGCCCGTCCCTTGCGCGCGGGAGAGTAGCCGCAGCGCCGCCTCGGGCGAAGGAAGGCCGGCGATGATCGTCATCTTCTCCTTCGGGCGCGGGAAGAGCTTCAAAACGGCGCCGGTGACGACGCCGAGCGTTCCCTCCCCGCCGATAAAAAGCTGCTTGAGGTCGTAGCCCGTATTATCCTTCCTGAGGCGTTTGAGGCCGTTCCAGGTTTCGCCGTTCGGCAGGACCGCTTCGAGTCCCAGCACGAGATCGCGCGTATTGCCGTAGCGCAGCACGTTGACGCCCCCCGCGTTCGTCGAGATGACGCCGCCGATCTGACATGTTCCTTCAGAGCCGATGGACAGCGGAAAAAGGCGATCGATGCGCGCCGCCGCTTCCTGGGCCTCGGCGAGCGTGACGCCCGCGTCGACGGTCAGCGAATTGTCGAGCGGCGAAGCGTCGCGGATTTTCCGCATACGCTTCATCGTGATGACGACTTCGCCGCCTAGGGGCGTCTGGCCGCCGACAAGGCCCGTATTGCCGCCCTGCGGCGTCACCGCGACGCGCGCGGCGGCGCACGCCTTGACGACGCGCGCCGTCTCCTCCGTCGAGGCCGGCGCGACGACGAGCGACGGCTCGCCGCCCCAGCGTCC
>JACADX010000340.1 GCA_013389125.1 Parvularculaceae bacterium
GAAGGCGGGCCGGCCCGCCGGCTCGCCGAGACGGCGATCGCGCGCCTTGACCGCGGCGCGCCGACAAAGGCGTATACGGACGTTTCCGCGGCTGAAGGGACCGCGCTCGGGCTCTATCTCTTCGCCGGCAACGTGCTTGAGCAGTCGGCGGGCGAGATGCGCCGCGCGTCGGAGGCCGGATTCAAGGTGACGGAGCGCCCTTACAACCTCCCGCTCGCGCTGGCGCAGCTTGCGGTCTATCTCGATCCGACGCTTTATGACGCCCAGCGCCTCGTCGGCGCGATCTTCAACGCCTATGGCAATTACGCGGATGCGCGCAGGGCGTTCGCAAAAATTCCGCCGTCCTCGCCGCAATATGAGCAGGCGCAAATCGAACTTGCGGGCTCCCTCGCCGCCGAGGACCGGATTGACGACGCAATCGCATCCTTGCGCGCAGCGATCCGGCGCGACCCCGGCGCTGACGAGGCGCGGCTGACGATCGCCGGGCTTTACGCCGACGCCAATCGTCACGAGGCGGCCGTCAAGGCGGCCGATCAAGCGATCGCCCGCCTGCCGGAAGCGCCGCCCCAGGACGCCTGGCGCTATTATGTCACGCGGGCGGCCTCGCTTATCGAATTGGACCGGTTCGAGAGCGCCGAGGCCGACTTGAAGCGCGCCGTCGAGATCGCGCCGGACGAACCGGTCGCGCTCAACTATCTCGGTTACAGCTGGGCCGAACGCGGGATCAATCTCGACGAAGCCTTCAAGCTCATCGAAAAGGCCGTGGCGCTGCGTCCGCAGTCGGGCGCAATCATCGACAGTCTCGGCTGGGCGCATTTTCAGCGCGGCGATTTCGAGGAAGCGATGCCGCACCTTGAGAAAGCGGCGGCGCTTGAACCTGGCGATCCGACGGTGACGGAGCATCTCGGCGACGTCTATTGGCGCCTTGGCCGCACGCTTGAGGCGCGATTTCAATGTGAGCGCGCGCTTGAGCTTGATCCGTCGGAACGCCAGCGCGCCGCGCTTCAGGAAAAGCTGAAATCGGGCCTTGCGCCTCGGGCCGCGACAACGCCCGACAAGCCATGATTGTCGAAATCGCGCCGGCGAAGATCAATTTGTATCTTCATGTCGGCGGCCGTCGTCCCGACCGGCTGCACGATCTCGAAAGCCTGTTCGTCTTCGCCGACGCCGGCGATCTTGTCAGCGTCGAATCGTCCTCAGAGCTCAGCCTCAAGATCGTCGGACCGTTCGCCGCGCCGCTTCTCAAAGAGCCGCCCGACCGCAATCTCGTCCTGCGCGCCGCGCGACGGCTTCAAACGCGCGCCGGGATCGCGGCCGGCGCCGCAATTGTCCTCGACAAGCGCCTGCCGATCGCATCGGGGATCGGCGGCGGGTCAGCCGATGCGGCGGCGGCGCTCAGAGCGCTCATTCGGCTCTGGAAAGTCGATATTTCCCTATCGGAACTCAAACGTCTCGCATTCTCGCTCGGCGCTGACGTCCCCGCCTGCCTTGACGGGCGGCCCGCCTATGTCGGCGGCGCCGGCGAGGCGATTGAGCCGGGTCCGGTCCTGCCGCCGCTCTGGACATGCCTTGCGAACCCCCATGCGCCAATGCCGACGGGGCCCGCTTTCAGGTCCTTCGACGCTGCAAATCCGAGGCCTTCGAAGCCGCAAAGGGTCGGCGTTTCGGGACGCGGTTATGCCGGATTGACACGCCTCATGGAAAATTCCCGCAACGACCTTCAGCCGATTGCCATCGGTCGTCATTGTGTGATTGAACTCGCAGTCGAACGCATGGCCGCGCGCCCGGGCGCCCTCGCGGCGCGGATGTCGGGCAGCGGCGCAACGGTGTTCGGGCTGTTTTCCTCGGCGGTCGCCGCGCGGCGCGCCGCCCAGGAAATGGCGGGGCGAAATTGGTGGTCGATGAGCGCCCGCATTCTCGGCGCTTCGGCGCGGCCGGGAGTGGTGGCTTAGATGTCGACGGCGGCGGCGGTGATGATTGTGTCGGCGGCGTTGATCGCCGGCGCCCTGTCCCATGCGATTGCGCGGTTCGTTGTCTGGCGGAAAATTTTTCCGGACCGGCCGAATGAACGGTCAAACCACCGGCGAACGACGCCGCGCGCCGGCGGTTTCGCCATTTTCGGCGGGTTTTTCGCGGCGATGGTGCTTTACGCCGCGTTCTTCGCGCAGAACGGCGTTCCCAATCTTTACGCGCCGTTGATCGGCCTTGCGCTCGGCGCCTTCGCGTTCGGCGCTGCGGACGACGCGCACGCGCTCGGAGCGCGTTTCAAGCTTGCGGCGCAGATCGTCATCGCAGTCGGATTTGTCGCGGTGTTTGGCGCCGTCGAGCGCGTGCCGGCGCCCTTTGTCGGCGACATCGATCTCGGGCTCGCCGCGGCGCCGCTGACCGTCTTCTGGATCGTCGCCTTCATGAACGCCTTCAATTTCATGGATGGGATCAACGGCATCGCGAGTTCCTGCGCGCTCTTCGTTCTCTGCGCGATCGCGGTCGCCGCGGCGGGCGGGGGCGCCGCC
>JACADX010000003.1 GCA_013389125.1 Parvularculaceae bacterium
AGATCGTCCTTCCTGGCGAGGCGAAGGCAGGCGCCCTCGACTTCGACGCCGTAAGGGCCGAGCGTGTTGAAAGCGCGCGAGAGATTCTCGGGCGTCATGCCGAGGTAAGACGCGAGAACGCGCTTTTCGGTCGGAAGGTCAAATCGGCCGGTTCCGCCGTTGATTTCATCGAGGCGCAACAAATAGTTTGCGAGCCGCTCGACAGCGCTTCGGAGCTTGAGGTTTTTAGCCGTCTTGACGACTTCCCGAAAACAGCCGGCAAGCTCGGTCACCATGGCGAGGCTGAGCGCCGGGTCTCGCGCCATTCCCTTGCGTAGGTTTCCGGACGGGATCATGAGAATGTCGGACGCGTCATATGTCCGCGCAGACATGAGGTAAGGCGCGTCCCTGATCACCGCCGCCAAAATGAATGTCGAAACCGGCCGCACGATCTGCATCGTGCTCTCCTGCCCGTTCCACGCGCTGTAAAGCTCGACCGTTCCGGAAATCACGACGTGGAGGAAATCCGCAGGCTCGCCCTCGCGGATGAGGACGACATGAGAGGGAAAACGCTGGAAGTAAGAGCCGGCGAGCAGATCCTCGAACGAGGCGTCGGTCATTGACCGGAAGAGCCGCAAGTCCCGGACTTGTTGCTTGTTCTCAGGCCGCATCGGTGGATCGAATCGCTCCTTGAGTGAGGATGTGATCCGCCCCGGCTTGATAATTGTCAAGCCGCGCCGGCGCGCCGATCAAACGGCATCCTGGCGCAAGCGGGCGCGACGCCGAGCAATATTCGCGCGTCCGCTTATTTCGTCGCCGCCGCGTCGCGACCTTGATCTGCCTCAAGGCGTATGAGGCCGACCGAATAATCGTCTCGCCGTCAATCGCATGCGCAGCCTTGCGCGCAACTGACGGACGCCGCCATGACAACCCTTGAAGCTGTAAATCCTGGTCAGCGCCGAACGGCGCTCTGGGCGAGCACATTCGCCTTTACCGCGTGTTTCGCCGTCTGGACGATTTTCTCGATCATCGGCGTCCAGATCAAAAGCGATCTTGGTCTTAGCGAAACAGAGTTCGGTCTTCTCATCGGAACGCCGATCCTCACCGGCTCGCTGATCCGTCTCATCCTCGGCATCTGGACCGATCAATATGGCGGACGGATCGTTTATGTCGCCGTCATGCTGTCGGCGGCGCTGGCGACGTTCCTTCTCACATTCGCGGACGCTTACGTCGAATTTCTGATCGCCGCGCTCGGCGTCGGCATCGCCGGCGGATCCTTCGCGGTCGGCATCGCTTATGTGTCGAAATGGTTCCCGACCGAGAAACAGGGAACAGCGCTCGGCGTTTTCGGCGCGGGCAATGTCGGCGCCGCCGTGACGAAATTCGTCGCGCCCTTCGTCATGGTCGCCTACGGTTGGGAAGCCGTCGCGAAAATCTGGGCCGCCGCTCTCGTCGTCGTCGCTATCCTTTATTGGCTGGCGACGAAGGACGACCCGTCTCACATCGCGCGAAAAAAGGCCGGCGTCAAAGCGAAGGGCGCGCTTCTCCAGCTTGAACCGCTGAAAAAGCTGCAGGTCTGGCGCTTCTCTCTCTATTACTTTTTCGTCTTTGGCGCCTTCGTCGCGCTTGCGCTCTGGCTGCCGCGCTATCTCGTCGGCGTCTACGGCTTCGACATCAAGACGGCCGGCATGGTCGCCGCCTTCTATTCGATCCCGGCGAGCCTCTTCCGCATCTATGGCGGCTTCCTCTCCGACAAGGTCGGCCCGCGCAAGGTCATGTACTGGACCTTCGGCGCATCGATCATCTTCCTCTTCATGCTCTCCTATCCGAAGACGGATTACGTGATCCACGGGATTGAGGGCCCGATCGCTTTCTCGACCGAGATGGGCGTCGTTCCGTTTATGATCGCGATCTTCGGCCTCGGCTTCTTCATGTCGCTCGGCAAGGCCGCCGTCTACAAGCACATCCCCGTCTACTACCCGGATCACGTCGGCGCGGTCGGCGGTCTCGTCGGAATGATCGGCGGTCTTGGCGGCTTCATCCTGCCGATCCTCTTCGGCGTGATGAACGACCTTACGGGAATTTGGACAAGCTGCTTCATGCTGCTCTTTGGGATCGTCGCGGTCGCGCTGGCGTGGATGCATCTTTCGATCCTCCACATGGAGCGCAAGGCGCTCGGCAAGGAGCTCGAAGCGCTTCCCGAATTTCCGGAAATGCAGGAGATCCATACCAAGGAACGCGGGCGCGCGATTTCGCCCGTCATCGAAGACTGGCGTCCCGAAGACGAAAAATTCTGGGCGGAGAAAGGCCGCAAGATCGCCAACCGCAATCTCTGGCTGTCGATCCCGGCGCTCCTTCTCGCCTTCGCGGTCTGGATGGTGTGGAGCGTCGTCGTCGCGAAGCTGCCGTCGATCGGGTTTGAGTATACGACCGACCAGCTCTTCTGGCTTGCGGCGCTGCCGGGACTTTCCGGCGCGACGCTCAGGATCTTCTACTACTTCATGGTTCCGATCTTCGGCGGGAGGCTGTGGACGACGCTGACGACCGCGTCGCTGATGATCCCCGCCTTCGGCATCGGCTATGCGGTGCAGAATCCGGACACGCCCTATTTCATCTTCCTGTTCCTCGCGCTCCTTTGCGGCCTCGGGGGCGGCAATTTCGCCTCGTCGATGTCGAACATCTCCTTCTTCTTCCCGAAGAAGGAGAAGGGAAACGCGCTCGCGCTCAATGCGGGTCTCGGCAATCTCGGCGTCTCGACGATGCAGTTCGTCGTGCCGCTCGTCATCACGGCCGGCGTCTTCGGCGCGCTCGGCGGCGAGCCGCAGGCGACGAAGGAAGGCGGGGAGCTCTGGCTCCAGAACGCCGGCTTCATCTGGGTCCCGTTCCTTATCGTTTCAACGGCGCTCGCCTGGTTCGGCATGAACGACATCGCGTCGGCGAAGGCGTCCTTCGCCGAGCAGTCGGTGATCTTCACCCGCCGGCACAACTGGATCATGTGCGTCCTCTACACCGGCACGTTCGGATCCTTCATCGGCTACTCCGCGGGCTTCCCGCTCCTGATGAAGACGCAGTTTCCGGAAGTGAACGCCTTGCAGTTCGCCTTCCTCGGACCGCTCGTCGGCGCCTTGTCGCGCTCATTGACAGGCTGGGTCTCCGACAGGTTCGGCGGCGGGCGCGTCACCTTCTGGGTTTTCCTCATGATGATCGTCGGCGTCGCCGGCGTCCTCTACTTCCTCGACGCGAAGAATTTCGCCGGCTTCTTTGCGATGTTCATGGCGCTCTTCTTCGCGACCGGCGTCGGCAACGCGTCGACCTTCCAGATGATTCCGATCATCATGCGACAGGAGATGCCGCGCCTGATGCCGGGGCTCGACGCCGCCGCGCGCCTCAAGCAGGCGGAGAAGGAATCGGCGGCGATCATCGGCTTCACATCGGCGATCGCGGCCTACGGCGCCTTCTTCATCCCTAAATCCTACGGCACGTCGATCACCTTGACCGGCGGACCTCAGGCGGCGCTGATCGGCTTCCTCCTATTCTATGTCCTGTGCGCGGCGGTCACCTACGTCGTCTACACGCGAAAGGGCGGCCTTCTGCATGACGTCGAGCGCGGCCGCGCCGCGCCGGCGATTGACACCCTGCCTCAGGGAGAGCCCGCATGAGCCATCTCCTGAACCGGCTCGCCTATTTCAAAAATCGGGTCGGCGAGTTCTCGAACGGCCACGGCGTCGTCACTCGGGACGATCGCAGATGGGAAGACAGCTACAGGAAGCGCTGGCAACACGACAAGATCGTCCGCTCGACGCACGGTGCGAACTGCACGGGCTCTTGCAGCTGGAAAATCTACGTCAAGGGCGGGATCGTCACCTGGGAAACGCAGCAGACGGACTATCCGAGAACGCGTCCCGACCTTCCCAATCACGAGCCGCGCGGCTGTTCGCGCGGAGCGAGCTATTCCTGGTATCTCTACAGCGGCAACCGCCTCAAATACCCGCTCATCAGGAGCCGCCTCCTGAAGCTCTGGCGCGAGGCGCGCGCAACGAAATCGCCGGCCGCCGCCTGGGCGTCGATCGTCGAAGATCCCATGAAGCGCGCGCAATATGTGAAGCAGCGAGGGCTAGGCGGATTCGTTCGGGCAAGCTGGGACGAGGTCAACGAGATCATTGCTTCGGCGAACGCCTATACCGCGAGGACCTATGGTCCCGACCGCGTGTTCGGCTTCTCGCCGATCCCGGCGATGTCGATGGTCTCCTACGCGGCGGGGTCGCGATACCTATCGCTCCTCGGCGGCGTCTGCATGAGCTTTTACGACTGGTATTGCGACCTGCCGCCCGCCTCGCC
>JACADX010000378.1 GCA_013389125.1 Parvularculaceae bacterium
CGCCGAAGCAGCCAAGGCGCGCTCCGCCGACCGGCTCGCCGAAGTGCGCGAGGCCGTCGCCCGCGTCCTCGGCGCCAATACGCGGCTGTCGATCTCGCGTTCGGAATCTTCGCTCGATTTCGTCTATCGCGCGATCGACGTCGACACGGGCGAGATCGTCAATGAATGGCCGCAGGAGGTTTTCATCGACCTCATCCGCGGCGTCCGCGACGACGTGAGGAGCGACGTCGACGCCGGGCTGATGCTCGACCGGGTCGCCTGAAAATTTGACGGACTTACTCTTGGGGACCCTCCCACTGCCCGGCGGCCATGAGCCATTGCCGCCGGGCTCTTTTTTTCGTCGACGGCTTCGGCCAGTCTCCGCCGGATGAGAAAGACCATCCTCCTTTACGGCGCCGTTATCGCCCTCGCGGCGATCGCCCTTGAATGGCTCGAGTATCAGTATTTCACCCGCGTCTTCGCGACCGAGTTCTATATTTTCCTGCTGGCGCTCGGTTTCACGGTCCTCGGCGTTTGGGTCGGGCGGAGGCTCACGGAGCGTCAAGAACCGGGGCGGTTCGAAAAGAACGTCGCCGCGCTCGCCGCGCTCGGCGTCACCGACCGCGAATATGACGTGCTCACCCTCCTTGCCGAAGGCGGCACCAACAAGGAGATCGCCCGGCGGCTCGACGTTTCGCCGAATACGGTGAAGACGCATACGGCCCGGCTCTATGAAAAGCTTGACGTCGGACGACGCACGCAGGCCGTGCAAAAGGCGCGGGAGCTCCGCCTCATCCCCTGACGCGGTCCGGAATTCGGGCCAAGCGCCGGGCGCAAAAGTGAAAACCGGCTTTGCGCGAAAAGGCGCGCTGGTAAAACGCTTTAATCGTCGGGCGCGATTCCTTTATCGCGCCCAACGGTCAAGAAGCCTGAAATCACCCGTTTGGGCGATGGCCGGCGGCCCGGAAATCAGGGAATGTCGCCGGCGCAGCGACAGGCAAGGGGATCCCTATGGGCAAGATCGCATTCATCTACGGCGCAATCGCCGGCAGCATCGTCATCGGGTCGATGATCGTGAGCTTTATTCTCGGCGCCGATCATGACGATCACAGCCTCGTCTTCGGCTACCTCATCATGATCGTCGCGCTGTCGCTGATTTTCATCGGCGTGAAACGGTTTCGCGACCGCAATGGCGGCGGGGTCATCAAATTCGGCCGGGCGTTCATCTTAGGGTTGATGATCGCTGTCGTCGCCGGCGCCTTTTATGTCGTCGGATGGGAAGGATACCTCGCGGCGACCGATTACTCCTTCATGCCGTCCTATGTCGAACACCTGATCGAGGCGAAGAAAGCCGCTGGAATCGCGGGGGCGGCGCTCGATGCGGAGATCGCGAAACTGAAGACGATGGAGGCGCAATACGCCAATCCGCTGTTCCGGATGCCGATGACTTTCCTCGAGATATTCCCGGTCGGTCTTGTCATCGCCCTTGTCTCCGCGGCGATTTTGCGCAACCCGAAGGCCTTTCCGGCGCGGCGCGCCGTCGCCTGAAGTCGGCGCTTTGTCGAAATCGCGCTCGACGAGCGCGCCGGGCGCGAAAGCGGATAACGGTTTTGCGCAAAGTAGCGCGCCAAAATATTGATTTGATCAACGGTGCGACGAGGGCGAAGGATTTGGGAGGCGATCATGGGTTCGACCAAGTCGTTTGCGACAATCGGCGCGGCGCTGCTCTTCGCGGCCTCGCCGGCCAGGGCGGGCGTCGATGCCCTTGCCGCGCTGGTCAACACGGAAGATGCGGACCGCTTCGTCGCGCTGTTCGACAGCGCGAACGGCGCGCCTGACGCCGGGGCGCTGCAAGCGGGCTACATCGATCCCGGAACGGACGGATTGAAAATTTTCACACCCGGCCGCATCGAAAACGGCGAAAACCTCGCGCGCGCCGTTGCGGAGGAACCAGACCTCTATCGCCGCGCGATCGATGTCTGCCTGCCGATCGCACGGGCGTCATCGGCAGAGCTTCGCGCGGTTTACCTCGCGCTTGACGGCCTTCTCGGCGATCCCGACCTTCCGGAGATCTACGCCCTGTTCGGCGCCGGCAATTCCGGAGGCACCGCGGGGCCGGGAGCGCAGGTGATCGGCCTTGAAGTCATCTGCCGCGACGCCGGAAGCGAAGAGGCGATCAAGTCGCTCTTGCGATCATTCTACGCGCACGAAACCGTGCACACGTTTCAGGCGCGGGGCGACAAGATCGTCAGCAGCGCCGACGCGCTGACGGCATCGGTCATTCAGGAAGGAACTGCGGACTATGTTGCGGCCCTCGTGACGGGGAGGCCGATTTCGCCCGAGCGCGCGGCGTGGGCCGAACCGCGTGCGGGGGAGATCTGGAAAGCGTTCGAAAAAGACCGGCGCGCAATGAAGAAGCTGACGCCCGAGAAGCAATATGCGAAGGGTTCGCCGCTTTTCAGATGGGTCGCGAATATCGGCTCGCCGCCCGAAGGGTGGCCGGGAGAGCTCGGCTATTGGCTCGGCATGGAGATCGCGGCCGCCTATGTCGACCGCGCGCCCGACCGGCGTGCGGCGATCAGGGAGCTCATATCAATGACGGATCCCGACTCCATCCTTGAAAAAAGCGGCTACGCGGCGATGGCGAAA
>JACADX010000357.1 GCA_013389125.1 Parvularculaceae bacterium
CGTATAATCAGGCTGCAGAACGTCGGGTCGCCCGTCGCCAAGCACTGCGTCATTGCCGTGTTCGGCGTGATCGTGCCGACGAAGCCCTCGACCGTGATGTCGAAGTAGTCGACGGACACAATGAGGTTGCCCGGAACGTAATCGCCCGGCGTCAGGACGACGCCGATCGTATAAGTGTCCGAAACCTCAGGCGCGAGGCTCGGGTTGCCGCCGAACACCGCGTTGTACTGTTGGGCCGGCGAAGACGTGATCGTGCCGTACTGAGCGGCCGAGACGCCGGTATTGGCGCAAGCGGCAGCCGATGCGAACGGCACAGCGCCGGCGCAGGGGTCCGATTCGCCGTTGCCGAGCGTCGGCAAAGTCACGAGACCAGTCGACTGCGGCGAGAATGACTCGATGACGTTCGCCGCGCGCGCAGCGCGCTGCCAGCCGCCGCGAACGCGGAGCTCCGGCACAATTTGCCAGTCGCCGGCGAGTTTCCACGTTGAATACGAACCCGACGTCGAAACGTCCGAGTGACGGTAGCCGCCGAGGAAGTCGAAGTGCTCGGCGAAGGCCATGCCGCCAGCAAGCGGAATTTTCGCTTCAACGAAGAAGTCGGTCGTCTCGATCGAGCCTTCCGTCGGGGGCGACGTGCCGCCCTGACCGGCGAGGTCGCCCGACACGAACAGCGAGTCAGGATCGTACTTGAGATAATCCTTGCGCCATTCCATGCCGCCGGCGAGGCCGATGCCTTCTTCAGCCCACGGCGACTTCATGCCGTATTGGCCAAGATCGCCGGTGAATGTCGCCTGGCCGAGATACTGCTTGGTCGCGCCGGTCTGGAACGAGGGGACAGACACGTAGGCGACTTGCGCCGGCGTCACGCCGCCAATCTGGAAGATGTTGAGCGGAACGCAAGACGGGTCCGTGCCGTCAACAACCGAACGGCAAGTCGGCACGCCGCCGACGTCGATGACGTCGAGAGCGCGGAGCATGCGCGAGGTCGAAACGTCGTTCTGATACTGGTTGTTGGCGACCGTCGTGGCGTATTGGAAGAACGCGTCGTAAGTCCAGCCTTCCATGATCTCGCCGCGCACGCCCGCGTTGATGCGGTAGGACGTGTTGCGGAGCGCATTGTTCCGCGGCAGGCCCTCGACGAGGCGCTTGCCCGGGTACAATGTCGCCGTGCCGGCGGCGACGCCCGATCCCGGCGCGCCGGTGCCGCAGATGATGTCGAGCTGGCTTGCGCCGCCGACAGCCGCGCCCGGCGTCGTGCTGATCAGCGGGTTATCGCAGTTGATCGTATTCGGGACGAAGAACGTGCCCGAGAATGCGATCTGCGCGTCCGAGTAGTAATCGTAGAACGCGATGTTGGAGTAGATGTCGAGGTTCTTGTTAACCTCGTAATGCGCAAAAGCGCCGAGCGTGTAGCGCTCGTCAGGACGCTGGTAGAAGTTTGTCGGCGCAAAGTTGAACAAGTCCGCCGATGTCGGGTTCGAGAACACGTCGGATGGACGGAACGTGTCGCCCGGGCCGTTTTCATCGAGCGTCCAGGTGCCGTTCGGCGTCGCGAATGTGCCGTTCGGCGATGTGCCCGAACCGCCGCATCCGAAGCCGAAGGGGCGCGCCGGCGTGAAAGCGCCGCCCGCGTAGGCGCACGCCGAGTAATCGCGATCGGCCTGAAGAATCGGGTCGTTGTTGCGGTAGCCAGCGTAAGCCGTGACGTTGCCGCGGCCGTCTTCGGTGTTGGCGCCGATGATCAGGTTGATTTCCTGGCCTTCGCCGTCGAACACGCCCGACTCGGGGAGCGGCTGACCGTAGAATGTCAACTGGTCCCTTGCGTCCTTATTGTTGTTGTTGTGCTGATAGCCGGACAGCTGGGCGTCAAGACGGACGCCTTCGAAGTCCTTGATCATGATGAAGTTGACGACGCCCGAGATAGCGTCCGAACCGTAAACCGCCGAGGCGCCGCCGGTCAGGATTTCGACCCGCTCGACGAGGTTCGCCGGGATCTGGTTCAGGTCAGGCGCCGACGAAATCGCCGAACCGTATTGCAGACGACGGCCGTCAACGAGCACGAGGGTCCGGTTGGCGCCGAGGCCGCGAAGATCGACCTGGGCGGTACCCGTTGCGCCGTTCGACGTGTTGGCGCCCTGGGCCGCGAAGGCCTGCGGCAGGGTGTTGACGAGATCTTCGACGCGCGTCGTGCCGCGGATATCGAATTCCACGTTGCCGATCGTGGTGACCGGGCTCGCCGCGATCGCGTTCGCCGAAGGAATACGTGAGCCGGTGACGATGATTTCATCATCACCGTCCTGCGCGAGGGCCAGCGAGGGCAGGCCGACGCCCAGAAGCATGGTCGACGCCAGAAGCGTCTTCCGGGTGTTACGTTGTGACAAGGTAGACCTCCAGTTTAGGATTTATCGTCCGTTAGAACGACGTTTTTTTACGGCGCACGTGCGGTACGTTGCCCGCCCCTCCGTCCGTGCCGGAACCTTTGCTTTTCGGGCAGTCACACGTCAACGAAAGGAGCTTGCTCCGTATCGGATCAGGACTGAGGTGTTGCGATAATGTCGCAATTCCCGCCACAGGCCTTAAAACATGGTTAAATTCCGCGGCTTTCCGCGCGTTTCGGGGTCTGTCGCGCTCGGCCCGAATGGGCTACGGGCCGCCGCAATCCGCGAGCGGATTCCGCCTTTCGAGCGAGATGGATAAAGTGCCAGCCCTGCCGAACGCCTGGGACAGTTTCTGGAAGCCGGGCCGACACACCGCCGCCGCGCTTTCAGGCGAGCTGGCGACGACGCATCTCAACCATTGGTGGCGGTCCGAAATGTCGGCCATTGCCGGCCAATTTCCGCCCGATGGCGGCCTGCGGGCGGCTGATCTCGGCTGCGGCTCGGGCGTTGTGGGAAGCATTGCGCGCGACAGTCTTTCCACCAGAAACCTGTCGGGAGCGGCGCTCGTCTTTGTCGACCGCTCGCCCTACGCCGCCGGAGCCGCCGCGCGGTCTGGCGGCGGGACCGGCCTCGTCGCCGATCTCGGCGCGCTGCCGCTAGCCGATGCATCGACGCTCCTTGTCCTCAGCCAATTCGGCGTCGAGTATGCGGGAAATCAGGGTCTCGCGGAGGCGGCGCGCGTCATCGCGCCAAAAGGCGTCATGCTGGCGCTTATTCACGATCGCGACGGCGGTCCTGCGCTTGAATGCCGGCTGAATTTGTCGCTTTTCGACGATGTGCTTTCAACGCGGATTCTTGATGCGGCGAGGGACGCCTTCCATCTTGGATTCGCCCTCGACAAGGGCGAGCGAGTAAACCGTTCGGTTGAGACGGTTCGAGCGGATCTGCAATCAAGAATGCGGCGATTTGACGAAATCATTCGAGCGCCGAATCAAACGACGGCGATGGCGTTTCTTCGTCAGGCGCGGCGAGATCTCGGAATCATGCTCAACCGCAGGCCGGCATATGAGAAATCCGACATCTTCAAATGGCTGGATAATATTGAAGCGGAACTGATCCAGTCACGAGACAGATTCGCTGCGATGCTGCGCGCCTCACGAACGCAAGCAGATCTTCAAGCGTTCGCGTCGGTCCTCCCGGCGAGCCGGTTCGACTGCGAGCCGATCACCCGAGTGACGATGCCGTCCGGCCAATCCGTCGGCTGGCGTTTCTGTTTGCGGCGGCGTTGATCGGTTCGCACCATGGCGACGGGACCGGATTTTTTTGCGCATTGGGAACGGATGGCGCCCGTCGGCGCCGACCGGGCGTCATTCGCGGAGTTCTTGAGCGTCCTGCGACGAACCCCTGACCTTCCAGACCTCTGGTACGAGTTCGCGCGCATGCTGAAGGCCAAAGGACACTATGAGTTGGCGCTCGCCGCCTATGAGGAAGCGTTGGCGAGGGGCGCAGACCGGCCGGAAGAAATTCATCTTAATCGCGGCGTGATATTCGCCGATCATCTCCGACGCGAAACGGACGCCGAAGCGGAGTTGAAGGAGGCGATTGCCCACAACCCGGACTATGCGCCGGCCTGGCTCAATCTCGGCAATCTCCGCGAGGAAGTGGGCGACAAGTCGGGCGCGATCGAGTGTTATAACAGGATCCTTCCGCCTACTGACGAGACAGAGGCGCCGCACATTGACTGCCGCCACGAGGCGCTCGCCCGCCTCTGGCAACTAGTGCCGCCGAACTCGCTTGCGGATCCGTTTTTGGGCCGCCTCGAGGCGGCGGCGCGATCGAAACGGCTGCTGCCGCCGGAAACGCGCGCCAATCTTTTCTACGCGCTCGGCCGTTCCCTTGACGCGCTCCGCGCCTATGACCGCGCTTTCGCCGCTTACGCCGAGGCGAACCGCTTCGCGCGCAAGGCGGGGCCGCCCTATGACCGCGCGGCGATCGTCGCCGAAGTCGACCGCCTGATCGAGGCGTTTCCGACCGCCGCGCGCCGCGGCGCGGGATCGGACGGCGCGCCGGAGCCTGTCTTCATCTGCGGCATGTTCCGTTCCGGTTCGACGCTTGTCGAACAGGTCCTCGCGGCGCATCCGGCGGTGACGGCCGGCGGCGAACTCAATCTCCTCAACCGGATCACAGAAGCGGATCTCGCCCCCTTTCCCCAGTCGATCCGTTTACTGAGCGATGCGAAGGCCGAGCGTCTCGCCGCGAATTACCGGCGCGACCTTGTCCGGCTGTTTCCGGCGAGCGCCGCCCCCGGCTCGATCGTGACGGACAAAAGACCCGACAATTTCCTCAGGATCGGCCTCATCAAACGGCTTTTCCCCGGCGCGAAGATCATCCACACCGTCCGGCATCCCGTCGACACCTGCCTGTCGGTCTTTTTTCAGCACATTGACCAGACGATTGTCGGCTACGCCAGCGATCTTGCGGATTGCGGGCGCTATTACAGCCAGTATCGGCGCCTGATGGCGCACTGGAAGTCGGTTTATTCGACGGACATTTTCGATTTCGACTATGACCGGTTTGTCGACGAGCCGCGGGCGCAGATCCAATCCTTGCTCGAATTTCTGGGCCTTCCCTGGGCGGAACGCTGCCTTGAGTTCCATACGCTCAAGAACCCGGTCAAGACGGCGAGCTATTGGCAAGTGCGCCGCCCGCTTTATCGGGATTCATCGGGCCGACGACGCCATTATGAGGCGCATCTTGGACCTCTGATCGGCGAACTAGAGAGCGCAGGGATCGAGATCGATTAGGCTGCTTCGGCGTCCATGACGGCGGCCGCCGCGCTGACGACAGCCGCGATCCGCAGCGCCGCCTGCACCTGCTCAGGCGTCAGGCCGGCCTTGCGGACGACCTTTTCATGGCTGTCAAGACACATGCCGCAGCCGTTGATCGCCGAGACGGCGAGCGCCCACAACTCGAAATCGACTTTTTCAACGCCCGGGCTCGCGATGACGTTCATGCGCAGTTTCGCCGGCATTTTCCGGTAATCCTCGGCGCTCATGAGGTGCGTCGCGCGGTAGTAGACGTTGTTCATCGCCATGATCGCCGCCGCCGCTTTGGCGGCGCTTTTCGCCTCCGGCGAGAGCTTGTCGTCCGTCCAATGATCGATGGCCTTGATGACGGCGCCGTTCCGGGCGCCGTGCGCCGAAGCGAGGAAGGCGCCGTATTTCTGCTGATCGGACAGAATCGTCTCAGCGGCGACGGAGCCAAGGTTGAGACGGATGTCCTTCGCATAGTCGGGAATGGCGTCGCGCAGGGCGTCGAGGCTCATCTTGGGACTCCTTGAGTGCAAGGCGGGGCGCGCGCCGCCGATCACGGGCGCGCCCCAAATTAGCCGCTCGTAGGGCGCCAGCCGGCTTGATCGGGGCTAAAGCGTGTCCCCGCCGACCGGGCGGTTGCAGGGGCACAGCTCATCGGTCTGCAACGCATCGAGAATGCGCAGAATTTCCTGCGGGTTTCTGCCGACGCTCAGGCCGTTGACGGATACGTGCTGAATGACGTTTTGCGGATCGACGATAAAAGTCGCGCGGAGCGCGACGCCTTGCGGGGCGCGCACGCCAAGGCCGTCGATCAGCGAGCCTGTCGTGTCGGCGAACTGCCACGCCGGATGGCTTTTCAGATCCTTGTGGTCCCGCCGCCATGCGAGCTTGCAGAATTCATTGTCGGAGCTGCCGCCGAGCACGATCGCGTCGCGATCGGCGAATTCCTTGTTGAGCCGCCCGAATTCGGCGATTTCAGTGGGGCAAACGAAGGTGAAGTCCTTCGGATAGAAATAAATGACTTTCCACTTCCCGGGGAAGCTGTCCTGCGTGATGTCTTCGAACGCCGATTGGCCGTTTTCTTCGTGACTGTTGAACTTCGGCTTGACGCCGACGACTTTGAAATCGGGAAGACGGTCGCCTACTCCGAGCATGCAAATCTCCTTTGATGTGCGCGAATGATCTCAAGGCGGGGGCGAGGGTTCCCGCCGTCGCGCCGGCGTAGATAGAACCGTCTTGCGGATTTATCAAATAGATAATATCCAATCCATCCATCAATTATATCGATTAAAGGCGCTGATGATTCCGCTTCCAACGCTGCGACAGCTGCAGTTCTTTCTCGCCCTGGTGCGGCGACAATCGTTTTCAAAAGCCGCCGCCGACAGCTTCGTCTCGCAGTCGACGCTCTCCTCCGCGATCAAGGAGCTTGAGGGCCTGCTCGGCCGGCAGCTGGTCGACCGGTCGACGCGGCATTTCTCCTTGACGCCGGCGGGAAAGGACGTCGCCGAACGCGCCGCAAAAATCCTCGCCCTCGCCGAGGACCTCGCGCGCTCCGTATCGACGCGGAAACCACTTGAAGGGCCTTTTCAATTGGGCGTCATTCCGACGATCGCGCCTTTCCTTCTGCCGAAGGCGGCGACTGGTCTCGCCCGGCGGTTCCCGAAGCTCGAACTTTATCTCCGCGAGGATTTGACGGCGGCGCTGGTTGAGCGCCTCGCGGACGGATCGCTCGACGCCGCGCTTCTCGCCTTTCCCTATGATCTCCCGGGCCTTGACTGGGTCGAAATCGGCGAAGACCAGTTCGTGTTCGCTGCGCCGGCGGGAAGTCCGCTTGCGGAAAAAAAGGCGATCAAACCAACCGACCTTAAGGACGCGAGGCTCCTGCTCCTCGAGGACGGACACTGCTTGCGCGAGCACGCTCTTGACGCTTGCAAGCTGCGTCATGACGACGTCGCCGGCGCCTTCGGCGCGACGAGTCTTTTCACGCTGACGCAAATGGTGCGCCAAGGGCTCGGCGCGACATTGCTGCCGAAGATGGCGGTCGACGCCGGACTCGCCGCCGACGCAGGCATCGCAATTGCGCCGCTCGCCGCGCCGGCGCCGGCGCGGAGAATAGGGTTGGCCTGGCGAAAAGGATCGGGCCGGCGCGAAGATTGCGCGCTGCTCGCCGACTTTTTCCGCGAGGTGTTGAAGGCGCCCGCCGCGACCGTCCGCGGGCGTCGCGCTTTGTAATCAATGACTCGCGCCTTGCGCCGGACTTAGCCGTCGCCCAGCGCGCCCGGCGGCTGCTGTGCGGGCCTGAGGGGCGCATGTTTGATCGCCGCGATTTCGCCGCTGTCAGACAGCATGACGGCGATCGGCCGCGTCGTCTCGAACTGCGTCAGGATGATCATGACGGTCACTGTGATGGGGACCGCGAGCAGCATGCCGGCGAATCCCCAGAGCGATCCCCAGACAGCGAGCGAGAGCAAGATGACGAACGGGCTGAGGTTAAGGCTCTTGCCGATTAGGCGCGGTTCGATCGCGGAGCTCATCGTCTGCTCGGCGCCGACAAGCAGGACGAGGGCGAGAAGCGCGGTCTTTACGCCGCCTCCTTCCGGCTGCACGAGCGACAAAATCACGGGAAGCGAAATGGCGCTGATGGCGCCGACGATCGGAATGAAATTCAGAGCGAAGATCAAGAG
>JACADX010000004.1 GCA_013389125.1 Parvularculaceae bacterium
ATCCGCGAATGGGCGCTCACAGCGACGGACAAAATCGGGCGCAAAGACGGCCGCGCGGAGTTCAGGAGACGTGATCTGCGTGCCGGCGAGGAACCGTTGAAAGCCGCTTTTAAGGAGCGTCGCGTCGCGGAACCGCCGCAAGTGCCGGCGCGCGTAATTCCAGCGCCGGGACGGCGCGTCGGGCAATCGATCGAGAACGGCCGCCGCCGGGGCCGCCGCACGAATGAGCGGCCGCCAGAAATCCATTCTTCGCGCATTTTGGTGGCGCTTGTACCCTGCGAAAAGCTCATCGCCCCCTTCGCCGCACAGAACGACCTTCACATGCTCTCGCGCGAGTTTTGAAACATACCAGGTCGGGATTGCGGCGCTCGCGCCGGAAGGCTCATCAAACGCCCTCTGGACGTCCGGCATCACATCCCGCGCCTTCATGAGGTCGACGGGCCGTACGACATGCTCGCAACCAAGGTGGTCGGCGATCGCTTTCGCCGCCGCCGTTTCATCAATCGAATTGCCCGGAAATCCGATCGTGAACGCTGTGATCCGGGAACTCGCCTGTTTCGCCATGGCGGCGGTCACTGCGGCCGAATCGACGCCGCCCGAAAGAAACGAACCGACCGGCACGTCCGATAACATGTGACGCTTGACGGCGCCGAGGACGCGCGAGCGGGTTTCTTCGATCCATTCAGCCTCGCTCCGGCCGCTCGCGGGCCTAATCTCCGGCGCCCAAAATCGTTTTAACGCGGAATTTCCTTCAGGTCCGATCCGAAGCACATGCCCGGGCTCAAGCTGGACGACTTGTCTGTAAATCGATCGCGGGCGCTGAATATGGCCAAAACTGAAATAATCATAGACGGCGCGTTCGTCGATGTCGAATTTGAATTCGGGGATCAAGGTGAGCGCCTTCAATTCGGACGCGAATGCGAGGCCGCCTTTTTGCTCGGAGACATAAAGAGGCTTGATGCCGATTGGATCGCGCGCCAATGTCAGCGTCTTCGAGAACGCGTCCCAGATCGCGGCCCCGTACATCCCCTCAAGCTTCAGCCAGCAATCGTCGCCCCACGCCGCGAAGGCGGCGAGAAGCGTTTCAGTGTCGCTGTGCGTCTTGAAGCGAACGCCGCGCGCTTCGAGTTCGGGGCGCAATTCTTCGTGGTTGTAGATTTCGCCGTTAAAGACGATGACGAAGCGTCCTTCCGACGCGTACATCGGCTGATGACCGCCCTCGATATCGATGATGCTGAGGCGGCGCATGCCCATGCCGAAATCGCCGTCGCAGTAATCCCCGGAATCGTCAGGCCCCCGGTGTCGGATCGCATCGCATTGCGCGGCGACAATCGACCGCGGCACTGGCCGCCCGCCTCGTCTGTACCAACCGGCGATGCCGCACATTCAACGCCCCGACGTCTTGACCGGCGCATGTCAAGCAGGTGCGCCGCTTTGCGGCGAGCCTTAAGCGAAGGCCCCAATGCGGGCAAGCAGGCTCACTTCCGATCATTGGCCGCCGCCAGCGCGGAACGGCGCTCGCTCCACTGGCGTCCTCGCCGAGCGCGCGCTAATTCCCGCCTGGCGAGCGCTTTTGGGGCGCGACTGACGGCGGCCGCCGCCATTTGATTGACCCGGTTCGGCGATGGACAATGAAGGGCCTCCAGCAGCGCCGCCGCGTGACGCGGCCGCAAGAGAAAGGGCCGACCTGGGGCTTTCCGGCCCTTTGCGCCGGTCGCTCCTTAACGCGGGCTGGCTGCTCGGCGGCAAGGGCGTCGGCGGGATATTCAGCCTCATCTATCTCGGTCTTGCGGCCCGAACGCTGGGCGTCGACGCCTTCGGCGCGTTCGCCCTCATCCTCGCGTTTGGACAGGCGGTCGCCGGGGTCGTGCAATTCCAGACGGCGGAAGTGCTGATTCGCTTCGGCGCGCGCCATCTTGCCGAGGAGCGCATTGATCGTTTCCTCCGCATCGTGAGTTTTTCCGCCTTGCTCGATCTTGGATCGGCCGCGGCTTGCGCGGCGTTTGCGATCGCGGCGGTCACATTCCTTGGAGGTCCAATCGGCCTTTCCGCTGCAGATCAGCTGCGCGCAGCGGTTTTTGGCGCGAGCTTTCTATTTTCGCTAAGGGGAACGCCGATCGGGATCTTGCGTCTCCTCGACCGGTTTGACGTCGCCGCGCTCAGTGAGACCGTGCTTCCGGCGTGCCGATTGATCGCCGCACTGCTGTGCTTCTTCTTCGCGCCGACGGTTGACGGCTTTCTCGCCGCCTGGGCGTGCGCGGAGCTCGTAACGACGGTCACGCTCTGGCTCGCAGCGCTTCGTCAGCTGGCGAAGAGAAATATCGAGTTTGGCGCGCTTCCGCCCGGCGTCGCCGGCGTCGCTTCCGAAAACGCCGGACTTTGGCGATTTGCGTGGTTCACGAATTTCGCGTCGCCGATCACTTTCCTTTGGCAGCAGGCGCCGCCGCTCGCCGTCGGCTGGGGCGCGGGGCCGGCGGCGGCCGGCGGGTTTCGGGTCGCGCAGCAGCTGGCGCAGTCCCTTTCAAAGCCTGTCGTTTCGCTGTCGCGCGCGGCATTCCCGGAATTCGCCAATTTGGCCGTTCGGCATGGCGGCGGCGCCGTCGTCAAATTCTCAAACAAGCTTTCATCGCTCGCCGCGATAGCCGGACTTGGAGCGGTCGCGGTCGTGGCGGCCTTCGGAAAGCAGCTGTTGTCGATCATCTTTGGACCGGAGTTCGCTTTCGCCGACACGCTGTTGCTGTTGCTGACCATCGCGGCTGCGATTGATTTCTGGGGGTTCGGGCAAGAACCCGCCTTGCTGGCGTTAGCGCGGCCTGGCGTCG
>JACADX010000358.1 GCA_013389125.1 Parvularculaceae bacterium
CCTCGCGCGCGACATGGATGACGACGGCGCCCTTGTCCTCGACCGCGACGCCTCGCTTGCGAAGCTCGTCGACCATCGGCGCGATCAGGGGATCGACGTCCGCCTCCCCCTTCCACCAGTCGAATGTGACGCCGAGGTCCTCGTATTCGCGCTCGATTGCGGCGCGCGAGACCTTGATGAAATGCGCCCAGAGCGCGCGATAGCCGGGGCGGCCCCCCTGCAATTCGGCCGTCGCCTCGCGCGCTTCGGCGGCGCGCGCCGGGTCAGCCTTGCACGCCGCGGAAGCCTTCGGATAGAGCCGTTCGAGATCGTCAAGCGTCACCGGGGATTCGTCCGGGTACGGTCCTTTGAAAGCGGGGTCGAAATAGGGAAGCGCCGGCTGTTCGCGTCTGATCTCGGTGATGAGCTGGCCCATCGGAAGGCCCCAGTCGCCGAGATGAATGTCGCCGATCACCTCGTGGCCGACGAAACGAAAGAGCCGCTTCAGGCACTCGCCGATAATCGCCGCGCGCAGATGCCCGACATGGAGGGGCTTGGCGACGTTGGGTCCGCCGTAATCGAGAATGATCGTTTCGGGCGACGCGGCTCTCTGCGCGCCAAGCCGCCCGTCAGCGCCGAGCGCGGCCGCCCGGGCCGCGAGCGCGCCGTCGGCGAGGGTCAAGTTGATGAAGCCGGGCCCCGCCAACGTCACCTCGGCGAAGAGATCGTTTCCCTTAAGCCGCGCCGCAATCTTCTCCCCGATCGCGCGCGGATTGGCTTTGGCGGCCTTCGCCGCGGCGAGCGCGCCATTCGACTGGAACTGCGCGAGATCCGGTCGATCCGAAACGCGGACGGCTCCGTATGAGGTCTCGTAGCCCTCGGCGGCGAAGGCCTCGCCGACGATTGATGACAGCTCTTCCGTCAGCAGCATCAAAGATCCGGAAACTTGAGGCTCTTTCCGGAGCGATTGTAGATCGCCTGCTGCGGGGTCACAACGAGGCCGACGACGACCTCGAAATTCGTGCCGGAGATATTCTCATCCTTGCGCGGGATGATGATCTCCTCGATCTCATGCTCGACGCGCGCCGTCGCCGAGTCGCTGTCGAACTCGACCGGAACGACATATTCCCGCTTCTCGATGACCTCGCGATTGGTGCGCGTGACCGCGACCCAGTAGCCGTACTGATGCTCGCGGCTTTCCGCCTTGGGGCCGCGCCCGAACGCGATCGCGACTTTCATCGAGGCTTCGATGGGATTGGTCCCGACATAGCGGCAGACAAGAGACACGTCCTCGATTTCAGCGCTCCAGGCGACATCCTCGATGCGCTGCTCGCCCGAAAACTCGACAAGGCGCGCCGCGTCAGAAAGCACGACGACGTTGGGACAGGGCGCCGGGTTCTTCAGCCGCGCCTCCTTGGTCGATCCGCAGCCGGAAAGGACGGCTGCGGCGAAAAGCGCGGCGGCTAACGCTTTGTTCATCAAAGAGAACCCTTATATCGAGACGCAAAACTGTCAGGACAAAGCCGGGTTTCGGCCCTGCCCTCGCCCTGTTCAGGTGGTTGAACCTCGTAGCCGCTCGCGATGCGCCGCGCAACGGCCGGGGAAGCAGGGCGCTCGGGGGAGCGTTGGTGACATGACGCCGGAATCAGCAGGCTCGACAAGGACGGCGGCGATCAAAGTGAGGCTCGCCTCGCCGCGCGGATTTTGCGCCGGGGTTGAGCGCGCGGTTCGGACAGTTGAAGACGCGCTCGCGCTCTTTGGAGCGCCGGTCTTCGTCCGTCACGAGATCGTCCACAACGCGCATGTCGTCGGACGCCTTAAAGCGATGGGCGCCGTTTTCGTCGAGGACCTCGCCACCGTCGAAGCGGGTCGGCCGGTCGTCTTCTCGGCGCATGGCGCGCCGCAATTCGCCTTTCACGAAGCGCGTCAACTCAATCTCATGGCGATCGACGCGACATGTCCCCTGGTCCTTAAAGTCCATAGCGAAGTCCGCCGCCATATCGCGCAAGGGCGCCATGTCGTCCTGGTCGGCCATGCCGGCCATCCCGAAATCCTCGGCACGATGGGCCAGGCGCCCGACGGCGCCGTCACGCTCGTCGAGACCGCGTCCGACGCCGAGACATTCGCGCCGCCGGCGAGACCCCTCGCCTACGCGACGCAGACGACGCTCTCCGTCGACGATGCAGCCGCGATCATCGCCGTTCTCGCGCGGCGCTTTCCGGGCATCGCCGGCCCGAGCCGCGCGGACATCTGTTACGCGACGCAGAACCGCCAGGAGGCCGTCAAGAAAATCGCGCCCGGCGCCGACTGCGTCCTTGTCGTCGGCTCGCCGCAATCGTCGAATTCGCGGCGCCTCGTCGAGGCGGCGCTCGCCGCCGGCGCAAAGGCCGCGTTTCTCGTCGAGGACCCGGCGTCATTCGATCTTTCGGCGACCGTCGGCGCGTCGATCATCGGCGTCACGTCCGGCGCCTCGGCGCCCGAGGACCTCGTCGAAACTTTGCTCCGCCGTCTCGCCGAGCGGTCCCTCATCGCCATCGAAACCGTCGAGCACGTCCGGGAGGACGTCGTCTTCAAGCAGCCGATTATGATGGCCGGCTGACGTCGGACAGCCTTCCCGAATCAACGCGCAATCGCTTAAGGAGCGATGGCGCTATAATCGCCGGGAACGGACATGATCGAAATCTATACGGACGGCGCTTGCGCTGGAAATCCAGGTCCCGGCGGCTGGGGCGTCCTCATCATCGAGGGCGGAAGACGGCGCGAGCTTTTCGGCGGCGATCCGGCGACGACGAACAACCGCATGGAAATGACGGCGGCGATCGAGGCCCTGAAATCGACGACCGGTCCCGTTCGTCTCCATACGGACAGTCAGTATCTGAAGAACGGCATCACCGCCTGGATCAAGGGCTGGAAGCGCAACGGCTGGAAGACCGCCGACAGGAAGCCGGTGAAGAACCAGGATCTGTGGCAGGCGCTCGATCGTGCGACCGAGGGGCGGAAAATCGACTGGCGCTGGGTCCGGGGCCATGACGGCCACCCGGAAAACGAAAGGGCCGACGCGCTGGCGCGCGCCGGCCTTGAAGCCGCGAACCGCTGACGATCAGAGCTTTGAGAGCATGTAGTCGGCGCTCGAAACCTCGAAAGCGCCGGGCGCCTCGACGAAAAGCTGCTTGACGACGCCGTTTTCAAGGACCGCCGCGAAGCGCTTCGAGCGCTCGCCCATGCCGAATCCTTTCGCGTCGAGTTCAAGGCCCATGGCGCGGGTCAGATCGCCGTTCCCGTCCGCGAGCATGTCGACCTTGCCGAAGGCCTTCTGCGCCTCGCCCCACGCCTTCATGACAAAGGCGTCGTTGACGGCCATGCAGACGATCCTGTCGACGCCTTTCGCCTTGAGATCGCCGGCCTTGTCGACAAAGCCCGGAAGATGGCGCGCCGAACAGGTCGGCGTGAACGCGCCCGGCACTGCGAAGAGCGCCACTTTTCCCTTGCCGAGAACGTCAATCGAGTTCGTCTTTTGCGGACCTTCGGCCGTTCCGAGCATCACATCGACATTCGGCACCTTGTCTCCGACCTTAATTGTCATGGCTCTCCTCCGTTGGGGCTGGCGTCGACTGGGCATGAACGCCGACCTCATAGGATGAGGGCCCCGAAAGTTCAAACCCCACGCTCCGCGCCGCCGGCGAAAAAACGATCGTGCGATCGCCGAAACTCGCGCGAAAGCTCTCATGCAGCGCTTTCGGCGCGGCGGCGGGCGCGAACGAAACAAGCGTCGATGTCGCGCTGTCCGGCGCCGGCGCCGCCACATTGACGACGAACCCAAGGAGGCGCCATTCGCCGCGCCGATAGACGACCGAAACCTTGAATTCCGCCGCGCCGCGCGCGACCGCGCCCAACGCGTTGCAATCCGCCGTGAAGATCTCGCCAACCGACGACGTCGCCGTATAGGTGAAATTCGCGCAAGACGCCGGCTCCGCCGCAACAAAGGCGCCGGCCTGCGCGTCCATCGTGAAGGAAAGGCGATCAAGCGCCTCAGGGTCGTTTGCAAATACGGCGAGAAGCTCCGGCGCCGCGCGCGCCGTCAAGACCGATTCGTCCCAGGCAGCGCCGTAAGCGGCGATCGTCTCGTCCGCATAGGCCGCAGCGGCCTTTGCAAGTTCAAATCCCTTCTTCGCGCCGAAAAGGCCGAACCCGGCGAGCGCGACGAAGAACAGCAGAAATATCGCCCCCAAGACGGCGAAGACCCAAATGACGGTTCGCATTTCCCAACGCCCCTCCAGCGCACAGCCCCGGGGCCTCTATAAGCGATGACCGCCGCCGCCGGAACCCTGCCGCCGCGCCGTCGCGCAATAGCGCCTTGTGAGCGACGGCGCGCG
>JACADX010000269.1 GCA_013389125.1 Parvularculaceae bacterium
CAAGACGACCCTGATCGCGTCGTCGCATCGCATCTATGCGATCGGCGAGAAAATCGCGATGGGGGACGGCCGCCAGGATTCGGCGACGATCCTTGAGGCGACGAAGCAAGCGGCGGGGCGCTTCATCGCCTTCGATATGGAACGCGAATCCGAGGAGGCGGGCGCCGTCATCAGCGCGGTGATGCTCGGCGCGCTTGCGGGGTCGGGCGCGACGCCGATCGCGCGCGAGACGTTTGAAGAAACGATTCGAACCGCGGGCCGCGCCGTCGAGCGAAATCTCAAAGGCTTCGCCGCAGGATTTGCGGCGGCGCTGAGCGGCGTTGCGACATCCGCCGTTCCGGCGCGGCCGCCAGCGATGTCGGGCGAAAGGCCCGCGACGGCGATCGCGCCGCTTTTAGCGCGCATCGACAGATTGCCCGAAAGCGCGAGGCCGACCGCGCTCCTTGGCCTCAAAAAGGTCGTCGACTTCCAGGATCCGGCCTACGGCGCCCTCTACCTCGACGAGCTCGAACGCTTCCAAAAGATCGATGCGGCGTCCGGCGGCGCCGCAAGGCATCATCGCTTGTCCAAAGACGTCGCGAAATATCTTGCGCTCGCCATGGCCTATGACGACGTCATCCGCGTCGCCGATCTGAAGACGCGCGCAAGCCGTTTGGCGCGGCTCCGCGAAGATGTCCGCGCCGCCGACGGGCAGATCGTCCGCGTTTTTGAATACATGCATCCGCGAGTCGAGGAAGCATGCGATCTCCTGCCCGCGCCGCTGGCGAAAGCGATCCTCAACGCGGGCGCGGCGCGTAAGGTTTTCGGCGTCTTCCTCGGGAAAGGCCGACGCGTCGCGACGACGAACCTCACTGGCTTCGTGTTGTTGAAAGCGCTTGCTTCGCTGCGCTTTATGCGGCGCGCCGGCAGCCGCTACGCCAAGGAGCAGGCGCGCATCGGGTCCTGGCTCCGACTGATCGAAAGCGCCGCGGCGAAAGATTACGCTTTCGCCTGCGAAATCGCCGGGCTCCAGCGTCTCATCAAAGGCTACGGCGAAACGCATCAGCGCGGCCTTGCGAACTACGAAAAGATCGCCGCTTCTCTCGACCGCGTCGCCGCGGAGCCGGCGCCGGCGGCGGCGCTCGCGCGCCTCAAGGACTGCGCGCTCAAGGATGAAGGCGGCGCTGCGCTCGATGCGGCCCTCGCAAAACTCGGCGCCAAGGCGGCGGCCTGAGATGGCGCCGCGGAAGAAGCCCCAAGCGACCGTCGGCCCCGCCGAGCAAGGATTCGTTCTTGAAGACTATGTTCTCTACAATCTCGTGCGCACGGCTTCGACCTATAATGAAGAGATGTCGAAGGCGCTCAAGAAATTCCGCCTCGATACGATGAAATGGCGCGTCCTCATGCTCCTCAACGACAAGAGCCCGAGCTCGGTCGGCGAGCTAGCGCGCCGCTCCGTGACGAAAATGCCGACCTTGACGCGCGTCCTCATCCGCATGGAGGACGAAGGGCTGATCGTCCGCCGGGCGCTTAAGGGCGACAAGCGCGTCGTCGAAGTGACGATGACGCCGAAGGCCGTCTCGACGCTGCGCACGGTGCAAAGGGTCGGCCAGAAAGTTTTCGAGCGGGCGTTCGAGGGCGTTGATGCTTCAGAGATCGCCGAGATGACCGGCGTCTTGAAGCGCATGCGCGGCAATCTCAAACGATCGCCCTATGAGGCCGCGGCGATTGATGAAACGCCCAAGCTTAGAGCGCGCGCCTCATGACGGACGAGACGACCATCGCCGCCTTATTCCGGCAATCGGCGCGCCGATACGCCGAGAGGCCCTTCCTCCATGCGCCGGCCGAAACGGCGGCGATCTATCGCCTCCCGAAATCCGACTTCACTTATCGGGAGGCGGCGGAGCGCGTTGACGCGCTGGTTGACGCGTATCGGCGCCTCGGCTGCGCCCCGGGCTGTCGCATCGGGCTCGCGCTTGAGAACCGTCCGGAATTCTTTCTGCATTTTCTGGCGATCAACGCTCTCGGCGCGAGCGTCACGCCGCTCAATTGCGCCATGCGGCAAGAAGAACTCAGCCGCCAGATTTCGCACAGCGCCGCGGCGCTCATCGTGTCGGCGCCGTGTCATTTCGAAGCGATGGCGGCCGCGGCGGCGCGCGCTTCGCCTTCGCCGCAGGTCGTTGCGCCGGGATCCCTTGCAGGCGCGCGCCTTGGCGCGCCGTCGGCCGCGATTTCAGCGGCGCCGCATGGACGCGAGGCGGCGATCCTTTACACGTCCGGCACCACCGGAACGCCGAAAGGGTGCGTCCTCTCAAACGAATATTTCCTGGCGATCGGCGAACTATACACAGGCCTTGGCGGACATGTTCAGTTCGACGAAGGCCGCGAACGCGTCATCACGCCGCTGCCAGTGACGCATATGAACGCGCTCGCCTGCTCGTTCATGGCGGCGACGAAGACGGGCGGCTGCCTCATCCAGCTCGATCGCTTCCACCCGAAAATCTGGTGGATGACCGTGCGCGAAAGCCGCGCGACGATCATGCATTATCTCGGCGTGATGCCGGCGATGCTGCTCGGTCTTCCGCCTTCGCCGGAGGACGATTTCAGCGGCCAGTTGAAGTTCGCGTTCGGCGCCGGCTGCGATCCGCGCCACCACGAAGCGTTTGAGAAGCGTTTCGGCGTGAGGCTCATCGAAGCATGGGCGATGACCGAAACCGGCGCCGGCGCCTGGATCGCCGCCTCGCGCGAGCCGCGCCATGTCGGCGCGCGTTATTTCGGCCGCGCGCCGTCGGGACTTGAGTGGCGTCTCGTCGATGAAGAGGGGGTGGACGCGCCGGCGGGCGAGCCCGGCGAACTCCTCGTTCGGCGCGCGGGCGCCGATCCCCGCCGCTTTTTCTTCAGCGGTTATTACAGGGACGACGCCGCGACCGAAGACGCCTGGCGCGGCGGCTGGTTTCATACGGGCGACGTCGTGCGCGTCGACATCGATGGCGGCTTCTATTTCATTGATCGCCGCAAGAACGTCATCCGCCGCAGCGGCGAAAACATCGCCGCGATCGAGGTCGAAAGCGTTCTGAACCGGTCTGACGCGGTTGCGGCGGCGGTCGTCGCGCCGGTTCCGGACGAATTGCGCGGCGAAGAGGTGATGGCGCTCGTCGTCCCGAAGGCGGAGCGCGGCGCGCCGGAGGCGCGCGCCATATTCGATTTCGCAATGGCGAATCTCGCCTACTTCAAGGCGCCGGGGTATGTCGCATTCGTCGACGCGATCCCGACGACGGCGACGGAGAAGGTGAAGCGGGCCGAAGTCAAGGCGCTGGCGCGCGACCTCTTATCAAAGCGCCTCGCACATGATTTCACCGCCGAGAAAAAACCGACGAAGGCGGCAAAGCGCGCCACGACGCGAAGGCTCGGCTATGACGGGATCGTCGCCGCGGCGCCGGCGACGATTCCCTATGAGCGCCGCTCCGACAAGTCTGCGCATTGGTGGATCGGCAAAGCGCTCCGCGCGCTCAAGGAAAGAACCGGCCTTGGACCGGCGGATTTCGACGGCCTTATCGCCTCGTCGTTCACTTTGGCGCCCGACACGGCGGTCGCGCTGACGCAGCATTTCGGACTGTCGCCGCGCTGGCTTGACCATATTCCGATGGGCGGCGCGTCGGGCGTCGTGGCGCTCCGGCGCGCGGCGCGCGCGGTCGGGGCGGGCGACGCCGGCATCGTCGCCTGCGTCGCCGGGGACACGAACAAGCCAAACTCGTTCGGCGAACTGGCCGCGAATTTCAGCCGGTTTTCGCACGAAGCGTCGTTCCCTTACGGCGCCGGCGGCCCGAATATGAGCTTCGCCCTGATGACGCGCGCCTATATGGCGAAATACGGCGCGACGCGGGAGGATTTCGGGAGGATCTGCGTCGCGCAGCGCCGGAATGCGCTCGATTTCCCTCATGCGCTCATGAAGAAGCCGCTGACGATGGACGAATACCTCGGCGCGCGGCCGATCGCCGAACCCCTCCATCTTTTCGATTGCGTCATGCCGTGCGCCGGCGCGGAGGCCTTCATCGTGACGCGAGAAGAGACGGCGCGTGCGATGAATCTGCCCTTCGCGCGGATTCTGTCGACGATCGAAAGGCACAATGCGTTTGCGGCTGACGACATACAGCTGCGGGGCGGCTGGGCGATCGACAAGGACGACCTCTGGGCGATGGCTGGCGTCAAGCCGGGCGACGTCGACTTCCTTGAGACTTACGACGACTATCCTGTCGTTTCGATGATGCAGATCGAGGATCTCGGCTTTTGCGCCAAGGGCGAGGCGAAGGACCTCGTGCGCGCGAAGTCGCTGACCGTCGGCGGCGACTTCCCGCACAACACGTCAGGCGGCCAATTATCAATAGGGCAAGCGGGCGCGGCCGGCGGCTATCTCGGGATTGTCGAAGCGATCCGGCAGCTCGCCGGCGAGACGCTCGGGCCGCGAGTCCCTGATGCCAAGGTCGGCGTCGTCTCCGGGTTCGGCATGATCAATTTCGATCGGGGGCTATGCTCCGCCGCGGCGATTCTTGCAGCGGGTGAGGGCGATGGCTGAGTCGAGCGCCGCCATGCGCGAATTCGCCGGCCGCATTCGTCGCGGCGGGTTCGACCTGCAACGCTGCGCGGAATGCGGCGCGTTTTTGTGGCCGCCGCGGGACGCTTGCGCGTCGTGCTGGTCGGAGAGACTACTGTGGGCGCCGGTCTCGGCGGCCGGAACCGCGATCGCTGCGACAGCGCTTCACGCGCCGCTTGACGCGTTCTTTCGCGCGCATGCGCCATGGCGGATCGGAAGCGTTCGCCTCGACGAGGGCCCTGTCGTCTACGCGCATTTCAGCCGCGATGTCGTCGAGGGCGGCGCCGTGCGCATGGAAGCGCGGATCGACTTTGCGGGCCGCGCGGTCCTTATCGCGCTGGCGCCGGACGGCGGGCGCCTTGAAGACGACGGCGATCTCGTCGACCTGATTTCTCAACGAGGAGGCGATAATGAGCGTTCTTGAAAGATGCGGCGCCGCGATCATGTCGGGGCAAATTCGGACGATCGACCTGACGCACACGCTCGATCCCGATTTTCCGGTGCTTGTCCTTCCTCCGCAATTCGGACAGTGCGCGCCGTTTCGGATCGAAGAAGTCTCGCATTACGACGATCGCGGGCCGGCGTGGTACTGGCGGAACTTCTCCTGCAACGAGCATACCGGCACGCATTTCGACGCGCCGATCCATTGGGTGACCGGCAAGGACATCCCGAACGCGTCTGTCGATGCGCTCGATCCGAAGGGGTTCATCCGGCCCGCTTGCGTTCTCGATTTCACGGAGGAAGTCGCAATGGACGCCGACTTCGTATTGACCGCCGATCATATTGGCGCGTGGGAAAAGAAACACGGCGCCATTCCGAAGGGCTGGTGGGTCTTCTTCCGCACCGACTGGTCGAAGCGGGCGTGGAAAGATTATCTCAATCTCAAGGCGGACGGCGCGCATTCGCCGGGACCTGACGCCGGCGCCGTCAGATTGATGATCGAGCGCGACGTCGTCGGCTTCGGCGTTGAAACGATCGGCACCGACGCGGGACAAGCTCATAGCTTCGACCCGCAATACCCGGCGCACACGCTCATGCACGGCGCCGGCAAGTTCGGCCTTCAATGCCTCAAGAACCTCGATCAGCTTCCGCCGAAGGGCGCGCTGATCCTTTCGCCGCCGCTCAAGATCAAGAACGGCTCGGGGAGTCCGCTGCGCGTGCTCGCGCTCGTTGAAGGACGCCCTGCATGAGGCTTTCGGAGGGCGCGACCATTGTCACTGGCGGCAGCGCCGGCATCGGCGCCGCAATCTGCCGCCGGCTCCTTGCCGAAGGCGCGCGCGTCATCTCCATCGCCCGCCGCTCGCCGGAATTTGCGCATGGCGCCCTGTCGTTCGTCCAGGCCGACCTCGCAAATCGGAAGGAAACGCAGGACGCCCTCGCCGCCATCGCATCGCGCGACGAAGTGTTGCGCATCGTTCACAACGCCGGCGTCATCCGCCCGGCGCTGATCGAGGAGGCGACGCTTGACGATCTCGACTATCTTGCCGAACTTCATCTCGCGTCGATGATGACGATTGTGAAGGCGGCGTTGCCGGCGATGAAGGCGGCGAAGTTCGGCCGCATTGTCGGCGTCTCCTCTCGAGGCGCGCTTGGGCTGCAGACGCGGACGAACTACGCCGCGACCAAGGCCGGCATGGTCGGAATGCTCCGCACCTGGGCCCTCGAACTCGGGCCATTCGGCGTCACGTCAAACTGCGTCGCGCCAGGTCCCGTCGAAACCGACATGTTCCATGAGATCGCGCCGGAGGGGAGCGAGCGCAAGAAAAAGCTTGCGGACTCGATTCCCGTCAAACGCATCGGCGCGCCGCAAGACGTTGCGCACGCGGTCGCTTTCTTCCTCGCGCCGGAGGCGGGATTTGTCACAGGTCAAACGCTTTATGTCTGCGGCGGGACAAGCATCGGCTCCGTCGTAATCTGAAGGAGGCGGCGATGACGACGATCATCGACACAAGGGCGGCGGCGATCGATGTCGCCGCGCTCGTCGAGCCTGACCGCGCGCATCGGCGGGTCTACACCGATCCGGCGATCTTCGATCTCGAAATGGAGCGGATCTGGCGCCGGACATGGATTTACGTCGGTCACGAAAGCCAGGTGAGGGAGCCCGGTCAATATTACGCGACGACGATCGGCAGGGAGCCGGTCCTCTTAACCCGCGCCGCCGACGGAAAATTCCACGTGCTTTACAATCGCTGCGCGCACAAGGGCGCGATGCTTGTCGGCGATCGCTGCGGCAGGCTTAAGGAGCTGCGCTGCTGCTATCACGGCTGGCGGTTCGACCTTGACGGGACGCTGCTCGGCATCCCGCTCGAACACGGATACGACGACACGCGTTTCAATCGGAAGGGCGAGGAGGCGAATCTCTCTCGCGCGCGCGCCGAAAGCTATCGCGGATTCGTCTTTGCGAGCCTTTCGCCGGACGTCCCCGATCTCAAGACCTGGCTTGGCGGCGTCGCTTCCTCAATCGACAATATGGTCGACCGCGCGCCGGACGGCGAGCTTGAGGTCGCGGGCGGCGTCCTTCGCTACGAGCACGACTGCAACTGGAAGTTCTTCGTCGAGAATTTGAACGACATGATGCATCCGATGGTCGCGCACCAATCGTCGAGCCTCACCGCGCGCGTCGTCGCCAAGAGGGAGCTTCCGCCGGACGCGCCCACGCCCTCCGCGATCGAGATCATCGCCCCGTTCACCGAGTCCTATTCCTTCTTCGACGACATGGGGGTCCACGCCTTCGACTACGGACACGGCTATTCCGGCGGCAAGACCTCGATCCACGCGCGATATTCGGAAATCCCCGAATACAATCGCCGAATGGAGGCCGCCTACGGCAAGCAGCGTTTCGCCGAGATCATGACCGTCAATCGCCACAACACGATTTTCTACCCAAGCGCGACGATCAAGGGGGCGATCCAGACGATGCGCGTCGTCAAGCCGGTCGCCGTCGACAAGACGATCATCGAATCCTGGACGTTTCGCCTCAAGGGCGCGCCGGACGAATTGCTGCAGCGCTCGGTCCTTTACTGCAATCTCATCAACTCATCGGCGAATCTTGTCGGTCCTGACGACCAGGAATCCTATCGCCGCCAGCAGATCGGTCTCGGC
>JACADX010000359.1 GCA_013389125.1 Parvularculaceae bacterium
CGAGCGTCGTCTTGCCAGCGCCCGCATAGCCGAACAGGCGGAAGACTTGGCTGTCCGGCGACTTCATCCAGCGGTCGACCGCCTTGAGGGCGCGGTCCTGTTCGGGGGTCCAAAGCATCAGCTTTGCTAGGCCAATTCGCCGGACAAGAAAAAGGCGGGAACAAGCGCGGCGATCACGGCGCCTTTCCCGCTTGCGGACCCCGGCGGACCCTTGCCAGGTTTTGGACGTCAGAAGCATCAATGCGGAGAGCGAGATCGGCGGCCGTAGTCATATCGGCATTGTGAAGGCTGTTTGCGCGCGCAATCAAGCCGGGAACGGATCAAATCGCTATGCTAGCTCCACCCAAACCGGAACGTGATCCGACGGTTTGGCGTCGGCGCCGGCGCGCCCGCGCACGCTGCGATCGACGCCGGCGTCTTTGAGGCGATCGGCGGCCTGCGGCGACAGGAGCAGGTGATCGATGCGAAGGCCGTGATCCTTCTCCCAGGCGCCCGCCTGATAGTCCCAGAACGTATAGAGCGTTTTCCGCGGGTGAATCTGGCGGATCGCGTCGGTGAGGCCGAGGTTCAAGATCTCGCGGAAAGCGGCGCGGCTTTCAGGACGGAACAGCGCGTCCTCCGCCCAGGCCTTTGGATCATAGACATCTTCCGCCTGCGGAATGACGTTATAGTCGCCGGCGATCACCATCGCCTCCTCAAGCGGCAGCAACTCGGCGACATGCTTCTTGAGGCGCTTCAGCCATTTCAGCTTGTAGTCGAATTTCGGGCCGGGCGCCGGATTGCCGTTCGGCGCGTAAACGCCGATCACCCGCACCGGCTTTGCGCCCGCCGGCGTGATGAGCGCCTCGATATAGCGCGCGTGGTCGTCGGCCTCGTCGCCCGGTAGCCCTTTCTTCGCCTCCTCGAACGGAAATTTCGAAAGGAGGGCGACGCCGTTATAGGTCTTCTGGCCGTGGACGTGGACGTTATAGCCGCGATCCTCGAACTCAGCCGTCGGAAACTTCTCGTCGACGCATTTGATTTCCTGCAGCACGGCGACGTCCGGTTTCGCCTTGTCGAACCATTCGAGAATGCGCGGCAGGCGCGCATTGATCGAATTGACGTTGAAGGTCGCGATTTTCATTTCGCCTCGAGCGCGTCTTTCATCCGCTCGAGCGCCGCGTCCATCCATTGCGGCCAGAGCGCATCGGCGATGAACGAGACGACCGGCGCGGCGAGCGGCGACGCCGGCGTGAAGGCGTAGGTCCAGGTCAGCATCGATCCGTCCTTGCGCGGCTCGACCTCGAAGGAGGCGTTCATCTCCTTCACGAGGAATTTGAACGGCCCAGTCAGCGCGCCGACGCGGTATTTGTAGGAGCTCGGCCCGACCTCGATCAGCGTTTCTTCAACGCCCGACCCGTCGGTCAAGGTCAGCTTTCGCTTCTGTCCGGCGCTCGACCACGCGCCCGTCGTTCCGCTCACGGATTTGACGCCCGGCAGCGGTCCGCGCTTGCGCACGATCGACGGCGCGTCGAAGCCGAGCGCGAAGGCGAACGCCTTCTCGACCGGCGCCCTGACGAAGATCGACGATTGCGTTTCGATTGCCATGCGCGCTTTCCTTAGTCCCGATGGAACGTCACGAAGTCCTCAAGCGGCGCCCGGTCCGACCGCAGACTGTTCACGTTTGCCGACCTGTCGGCGTAGCCGAGCGACATGCCGCAATATAGCTGTTCTTCGTCCGGCACGCCGAGAAACGCCGAAACGGCCTTCGCCTGCGCCGACCAGGCTTCTTGCATGCAGGTTGAAAGCCCGCGCTCCTCTGCGACCAGCGCGATCGCCAGCATCAGCATGCCAAGATGCGCCCACTGGCCCTTGTCAAAGCGGCGGTCGAGCGTGAAGAATAGTCCGACCGGCGCGCCGAAAAACTCGAAATTCCGCTGCAGATGCGCAAGGCGCGCCGTCCTTTCCTCGCGCGGAATGCCGAGGAGGGCGTACATGTCCTCGCCGAGCTTGTAGCGCCGCGTGCGGTAGGGCTCCCAGAGATTTTCCGGATAGATCCTCAGTTCGCCGCCGGCGAAAGGATTTTCGGCGAGGGATTTCTTCACCGCCTCAATGAGGCGCGCCCGCGCCGCGCCTGTCACGACGTGAACGCGCCAGGGCTGGAGGTTGCCGCCGGAAGGCGAATATTTCGCGGTCTCCAGGATTTCGCGCACGTCGCTTTCGGCGACCGGCTTGTCGAGAAAGGCGCGCGTCGAAATGCGCTGCTTCAAGGCCTCCGAAACCGAAAGGGGCATTCGCGTCCGCCTGATTGCTTCGCGGCCTTATTATCGCGACGGCGAACCTTCGCGAAGGCCGCGCGGCAGCGCCCCTGTCGATCTTTCCGCCGGACTGGTAAATTCGCCCCATGCGACGAAGGCGAGGCGGAACATGCGGGACAAGGTCGTTACGGCGGCGGAAGCGGTCGCGCTGATCGCGAACGGCGATCTTGTCGCAACTTCCGGATTCGTCGGCATCGGCACGCCGGACGAATTGCTCGAGGCGCTGGCGCGGCGCTTTCTCGAGACGGGCGCGCCGAAAGACCTCACTTTGCTGTTCGCGGCGGGGCAGGGCGACGGGAAGGAGCGCGGCCTCAACCGGCTGGCGCATGAGGGCCTCGTCAAGCGCGCGATCGGCGGCCATTGGGGCCTCGCGCCGAAACTCGCCGCGCTCGCCGTCGAGGGAAAGATCGAGGCCTACAATTTCCCGCAAGGCTGCATCTCGCACCTTTATCGCGAGATCGCCGCGGGAAAGAAGGGCGTTCTATCGAAAGTCGGCCTCAGGACCTTCGTCGATCCGCGGCTCGAAGGCGGCAGGATTAACGCGCGGACGACGGAGGACCTCGTCAGCGTCGTCACGCTCGACGGCGAGGAATATCTCTATTACCGCGGCGCGCCGGTCGACATCGCCTTCATCCGCGGCACGACCGCCGATCCCTCCGGCAACATCACCATGGAGCGCGAGGCCTTGACGCTCGACGCGCTCGCTATGGCGACGGCGGCGAAGAACTCAGGCGGCCTCGTCATCGCGCAGGTCGAGCGCGTCGCGGCGCGGCATTCGCTGCACCCGCGCCAGGTGAAGGTTCCGGGCGTTCTCGTCGATTGCGTTGTCGTCGCGAGGCCCGAAAATCATCCGCAGACCTACGCGACGCAGTATTCGCCCGCCTATTCCTCGGAGATCCGCCGGCTGACGGAGGAATTCGCGGCGGCGCCGCTTGACGCGCGCAAGATCATCGGCCGGCGCGCCGCGATGGAGCTCCCCGTCAACGGCGTCGTCAATCTCGGCATCGGCATGCCGGAAGCCGTCGCTGCGGTCGTCGAAGAGGAGCGCCTTCTCGACCACATCACGCTGACGGCGGAGCCCGGCGTCATCGGCGGGCTTCCGGCGGGCGGGCTCGATTTCGGCGCCGCTTCGAACACCGAAGCGTTGATCAACCAGAACGAACAATTCGACTTCTATGACGGCGGCGGGCTCGACCTCGCCTGTCTCGGCATGGCGGAAGCGGATGCGGACGGAAACGTCAATGTCAGCCGCTTCGGCAAACGGCTCGCAGGCTCCGGCGGCTTCATCAACATCTCTCAGAATGCGCGAAAGCTCGTCTTCGCGGGGCTTTTCTCCGCCGACGGATTGAAAGTCAGGATCGAGAACGGCGGCCTCTCAATTCTCGAAGAAGGCCGCAGCCGCAAATTCGTCGAGAAGGTGGGGCAGGTCACGTTCTCGGGCGGCTTCGCGCGCGCGCGCGGCCAGCCGGTCCTTTATGTCACCGAGCGCTGCGTCTTCGAGCTTCGCGAGGACGGCGTCGCGCTGATTGAAGTCGCCGCCGGCGTTGATCCGGAGCGCGACGTTCTGGCCAAGCTCGCCTTCCGGCCGATTGTCGACGTCAGGAAGGAAATGGACGCAAGGATTTTCCGCAACGAACCGATGAACCTGCGCGCCAGCCTCCTTGACGTCGATTTCGCGCACCGCATCGCCTATGACGCGGCGCGCGACGTCCTGTTCGTCAATCTTGAAGCTGCGGCGATCCGGAGCCCCGCCGACATCGACGCGATGCGGGCCGCGATCGAACGGGCTTTGGCGCCGGTCGGACGAAAGACGCGGGCGATCGTCAATTACGACGCTTTCGAGATCGCGAGCGACATGCGCGACCTCTACGCCGATTTCGTCGCCGAAATGGAGACGAAGCATTATGAACGCGTCTCGCGCTACACGACAAGCGCCTTCATGCGCCTGAAACTCGAACGGATGCTGACGCGCCGCGTTGCGCCGCACATTTTCGAATCGTCTCGCGACGCGCGCGCGTTCCTCGACGGGCGGTCATGACGACGGGCGGCGGACGCTTGCGCTTTGCTCTTACGGCGGCGCTCTTTGTGGCGCTCGGCTACTTCGCCTGGAAGAGCGGGCGATCGGTTTATGAGCGGGGACCTGAGCTCGAAATCGCCGAGATCGCTGGCGTCGTCGTACTCAAATGGCCGCATGCGATCGAGGCGCCGATGGCGGCGCGTTTCGCGGCCGCATTCGCGAAATATGGCGACAGAACCGACCGCTTCGTCATCGATCTCGATTCGCCGGGCGGCGCGGTCGCCGAAGGGCGTCTCGTCATTGCAGCGATCGAAGCGACCAAGAAAACGCGTCGCGTCGACACTCTTGTCGGACGGGGCGCCGTCTGCCTCTCGATGTGCGTGCCGATCTATCTCGCGGGCGATGATCGCGCTGCGGCGCCGGACGCGACGTTCATGTTCCATGAGCCGTCAAGCTACGACCTCGTCACCGCCGAGCGGATCGACAAGCCGGGATTCGAGGCGCGCATGACGAGCGCGCGCTTTTTCGAGCGCTATTTCGAGCGATCGGAAATGAATCCCGTCTGGCGAGAGCGCCTGAAGGAACGCTGGCGCGGGAAAGACCTCTGGCTCACCGCCGAGGAGCTCGTCGCCGAAGGCGCCAATGTCGTCGAAACGCTGACCGAGTAAGGCTTACGCGCCGGATCCGACCGGCGCTTTGCCGCGCGTCCTCCAGAGCGAATAAAGGATCGAGAGCGCGATGATCGAAAGCGTCGCGATCAGCGCGTGGACCGGATCGATCTTCTGAAGATCATAGGTCTTGTCGAGACCGAGATCTTTAAGGCCGAAGTTCCAGAAGATCTTGATACCGACGAGGACGAGGATCGCCGACAAACCGAGTTTCAAATATTCGAAGCGTTCGACAGCGGCGGCCAGCATGAAGTACATAGAGCGCAGTCCGAGGATCGCGAAAATGTTCGACGTATAAACGATGAACGGATCCTGCGTGACGGCGAAAATCGCCGGCACCGAGTCGATTGCGAAAACGATGTCGACAAACTCGACGACGAGGAGCGCGAGAAAGAGCGGCGTCGCCGTCTTCCTCAGCCGGCCTTTCGGTCCATGGGGAGTTCGGACGAAAAACCGGTCGCTCTCGATCTTGTCCGTGACGGGAATGACTTTCTTGGCGATCAGGACGACGGGATTGCGCGCGATGTTCGGACCATGCGACTTCGCCGTCGCCATTTTCCAGCCGGTGATGATCAAAAAGGCGGCGAAGACGTAAAGCACCCAGGTGAACTGCTCCACGAGCGCGGCGCCGGCGCCGATGAACAGGCCGCGAAAGACGATCGCGCCGATGATGCCCCAGAACAGCACGCGGTGCTGGTATTCGCGCGGCACCGCGAAATAGGCGAAGATCGTCGAAATGACGAAGATGTTGTCGAAGGCGAGGCTTGTCTCGAGGACGTAGCCGGTGAAGAACTGCGCGCCCGCCTCACG
>JACADX010000282.1 GCA_013389125.1 Parvularculaceae bacterium
GCCGCGCCGGCGAGGCGCCGCTAAAGCGGCGTGCGCAAAAGTGTGCGCGGTTTTGCGCAAGTGAGGCGCGAAGCGGCGAACGCCGCGCAAATCAAAGCCTAGAGCAAGCGCCCCGATTCCGCATCAAGGCGCGAAGCCCTACACATCGAGCTCCGCCGTCAGGGCGTTTTCCTGGATGAAATCGCGCCTCGGCTCGACGACCTCGCCCATCAGTTTTGAAAAGATGTCGTCGGCGTCGTCGGCTTCCTTGACCTTGACCTGCAGGAGAACGCGCGCCGAAGGATCAAGCGTCGTCTCCCAGAGCTGGTCGGGATTCATCTCTCCAAGGCCCTTGTAGCGCTGGATTGAAACGCCCTTCTCGCCGGCGGCGCGCGCGGCGCGCAGAAGCGAATTCGGCCCGGTGACCGTCTCGCGCTGGTCTTTTCGCGCCCAAGTCGCCGGCTTTTCGAAAATGTCGGCGAGATCGTTCATCAAATCCTGCGTGCGGCGCGCGTAGCCCGAGACGAGGACGTCGCGCGGCAGCGCCGCGCGCTCGGCGACGCCCCTCACCTCCCGCTCGAACAGATAGCCGCCCTCGCCGTCGGCGGCGCCCTTCCAGCCGCGCTCGAATTCGTCGGCGATGATGTCGAGCCGGCGCGCGACCTTTTCCGCCAGCGCCTGGGCCTCGGCCTTATCCCCCGGCGCCTCGTGAAGCGCGCGGGCGAGCGCCGCCTGCACGATCGCGTCGCGTGAAAAGCGCGCCGGGAATTCGTCGATCGCCTCGCGCACCTTGCGCGCTTTCGCGACGATGTCCGCAAGGTCGGCGCCGGCGACGATTTCGCCGCCGTCGAGGATGAGCTGGGCCTCGGCGACCCCTTCCGTATAAAGATAATCCTCAAGGCCGCGGTCGTCGAGGACGTACTGCTCGGACTTGCCGCGCGTGATCTTGTAGAGCGGCGGCTGGGCGATATAGAGGCAGCCCTTCTGGATGATCTCCGGCATCTGCCGGAAAAAGAACGTCAGGAGCAGCGTCCTGATGTGCGCGCCGTCGACGTCGGCGTCGGTCATGATGACGATCTTGTGGTAGCGGAGCTTTTCGACGTTGAAATCGTCGCGGCCGATCCCCGTGCCGAGCGCGGTGATGAGCGTGCCGATCTCCTGGCTCGAAAGCATCTTGTCGAAGCGCGCGCGCTCGACGTTCAAAATCTTGCCCCGGAGCGGCAAGACCGCCTGGTTTTCGCGGTTTCGCGCCTGTTTCGCCGAGCCGCCGGCCGAATCGCCCTCGACGATGAAGAGCTCCGATTTCGCGGGATCGCGCTCCTGGCAGTCGGCGAGTTTTCCCGGCAGCGAGGAGACGTCGAGCGCCGATTTCCGGCGCGTCAGCTCGCGCGCCTTTCGCGCCGCTTCGCGCGCCATCGCCGCCTCGACGATTTTCTGCACGACCTTCCTCGCCTCGCCGGGATTTTCCTCGAACCACTCGCCGAGTTTTTCGGCGCAGACCCCTTCGACGACGGGCCGGACTTCCGAGGAGACGAGCTTGTCTTTCGTCTGCGAGGAGAATTTCGGGTCCGGGACCTTGACCGAGAGGATGCAGGTCAGCCCCTCGCGCGCGTCATCGCCGGTGAGCGCGATCTTCTCCTTCTTCGCAAGGCCCGATTCCGCTGCGTATTTGTTGATGATGCGAGTCAGCGCCGCGCGATAGCCCTGAAGGTGCGTGCCGCCGTCGCGCTGCGGAATGTTGTTGGTGAAGCACAAGACCTTTTCGTGGTAGCTGTCGTTCCACCACATCGCGACGTCGACGGTTATCCCGTCGCGCTCGACTGTGAAGGAGATCGGCGCCTCGATGAGCGGCGTCTTCGATTTGTCGAGATAGCGGCAGAATTCGACGAGGCCGCCTTCGTAGTGAAGGCGCTCCTCTTTGACCTCGACGTGCCGCTGGTCCTTGAGGCGGATCGACACGCCGGAATTCAAGAACGCCAGCTCGCGCAGGCGATGCTCGAGCGTGTCGAAGTCGAAGTCGACTTTGGCGAAGATCTTCGTCGACGGCAGGAACGTGACCTCGGTTCCCTTGTCCTTCGTATCGCCGACGATTTTCAGCGGAGCTTCGGGTACGCCCATGCGGAAGCGCATGAAGTGCTCCTTGCCGCCGCGCCGGATCGTCAGATCGAGCCGTTCCGAAAGCGCGTTGACGACAGAAACCCCGACGCCGTGGAGGCCCCCCGACACCTTGTACGAGTTCTGGTCGAACTTTCCGCCGGCGTGGAGCTGGGTCATGATGACTTCGGCCGCCGAGACGCCTTCGGTCGGATGGATGTCGGTCGGAATGCCGCGGCCGTTGTCCCTGACGCTCGCCGAACCGTCCTCGTTCAACACGACCTCGATGTCGTCGCAATAGCCGGCGAGCGCCTCGTCGATCGCGTTGTCGACGACCTCGTAGACCATGTGATGAAGGCCGGACCCGTCGTCCGTGTCGCCGATATACATGCCGGGGCGCTTCCTGACCGCGTCGAGGCCTTTCAAGACCTTGATCGCGTCGGCGCCGTATTCTTCGGAGCCTTCGTTTCTTATCGCGGCGTTATTCGCCATATCATTCGTATCCTGACGTTAAATCGGCCTCGCCGAGCCGCCGGCGATTTCAAAGATTTCCGCTCTCGCGCCCCAGGCCCTGAACAGCGACGCGTCGGCGCCGGTCATGAAGCACTGGAACTCAAGATCGTGGAGAATGTCGAAGAGCGCCGCGCGCCTGTCCGCATCAAGATGCGCGGCGATCTCGTCAAGGAGCAGAATGAGCGGCGCGCCGGAGGGCTTCAAGGAGAGCGCCCGCGCATTCGCAAGGACGAGCCCGATAAGGAGCGCCTTTTGCTCGCCCGTCGAGCAAAGACGCGCGGCGCGGCCCTTGGCGCGGTGCGTGACGAGAAGGTCGCTTTTGTGCGGCCCGATCGTCGCGCGCCCCGCTTCGGCGTCGATGCGCCGGGCGCTCCTGAGCCTTGCGCAGAACGCTTCTTCGACCTCGGCGGCCGGCTGATAGGCGAGCATCGCCTCGATCTCGCCTTCAAGCGCGAGATCGGCGGCGGGAAAGGCGCCCCCGTCTTGCGCGGCGTCCTCGATCGCGGCGGCGGCGAGCGCGCCGGCCGTCGCGCGCCGCGCC
>JACADX010000150.1 GCA_013389125.1 Parvularculaceae bacterium
ATGATGTCTTTTGCTGGCCCATGATTTCCATACCGCCCATCGTAACCCCGCCCCAAGGGTGGGGGACGGAATTTTGTTTTCGAACGGAATCAAAGGGATCGACGGTTAACGGCGTTTCGCGGCGGCGCGACGCCCTTCCCCTTTGCGTCAGAAGGGATTGGCGGTGCCCTGACGGCGACTTCAATCAGAGACAACCCCGCCCTGCCCCCTTTTCAAGGGAGCGGACGGCGGCCCTTTTTTCCGCAGCCGCATTGTTACGGCCGGAGCGACTCGTAAAAGAGCAGCTCGCCGCGCTGGACGTAGATCTGCACCGGGCCGGAATTGAGATTCCGGAGCTTGTCGAGCTTCGTCACCGCCGCCTCGGGGCGCGTCATCCGCTCCCAGCCGATTTCAAGGATGACGTCGCCCGGCTGAAGGATGATCGCCGCCTGGCTGTCAGGATCGACCGCAGTGACGACGACCCCTTCGATATCAGGCGCGAGGCTGAACATCTCGATGATGTCGCGCGTCGGGCGCTCAAGCGTCAGGCCCGAGGCCTTAAGGCCGCTCGGCGGCGCGCCGGCGGGCGCGCTCGCAAGTACGCGTGTTTCGCGCCGGTCGACTGTGACTTTGAGGACCACGCGCTTGCCTTCGCGCAGCACGGTCATCGGCACCGTCGCGCCGACCGGAGTGTCGGCGACCGCCCGGGTCAGGTCGCGGACGGTGTTCACCGGCCGCTTGTTGAAATCGAGGATCACGTCGTTCGGCTGCACGCCGGCGGCAAGCGCCGGGCTGTTCGGGCGCACGACCGACACGACGGCGCCGCGCGGGCGTTCAAAGCCGAGTTCAGCCGCCAGCTTCGGCGTCATCTCGTCGATCGACACGCCGAGCCAGCCGCGCCGGGTTTCGCCATGCGTCAAAAGCTGGTCGACGACGATGCTGGCGAGATCGGCGGGGACCGCGAAGCCGACGCCGACCGAGCCGCCGGTCTGCGAATAGATCGCCGTGTTGATGCCGATGACCCTGCCGGCCATATCAAACAGCGGACCGCCGGAGTTGCCGCGATTGATGGCGGCGTCGGTCTGAATGAAGTCATCGAAGTTGCCGGCGTCGATGTCGCGGTTACGCGCGGAAATGATCCCGACCGTCACGGTGCCGCCCAATCCGAAGGGATTGCCGATTGCAAGCACCCAGTCGCCGACGCGGGCGACGTTCGAATTTCCAAAGGTGACGAAGGGCAGTTTCGCGGGCGGGGCGTCGAGCTGCAGGATTGCGATGTCCGTTTCGCGATCGACGGCGCGGATCGACGCCTTGAACTCGCGCCCGTCATGCATCGTCACTGTCACCTGATCGGCGTTGTCGATGACGTGATTGTTGGTGACGACGATGCCTTTGGGATCGATGATGAACCCCGAGCCGAGCGACACCGCTTGCGGGGTGAATTTTTTCTGCAGCTGCGAATTATCGCCGCCCGGCTTTGCGCCGGCGACCTTCTGCGCTGAAGAAATATTGACGACCGCCGGCGATAGCCGTTCGGCGAGATCGGCGAAACTTTCAGGCGTGCCGCGCGGCGCCGCCGCCGTCGCCATGGATGCCGACAACGCCATCGCGACGGCCGCCGCCGTCGCTTTCAGGAATTTGAACGCCATACCCTCGCCTCTTCGCGCCGCCGGTACGCGGGCCCCGCTTCTTACAAGGGCGAGGTTACCGGAAATCCACGGGGCCGGAAAGACGCGGAATCGCCGTCGAGCGGCGTTTGGCGCGGCCGATCTCAATCGGCTTTGCCCGCTCTGGCGCTAACCCCGCCCCTTGACGCTGTTGAGATAGCGGAGAAACTCGCTGTCCGGGGATAGAAGGATGGTCGATTCCCCGCTCTTGAGCGCTTCCTCATAGGCGAGGAGCGAGCGGTAGAACGCAAAAAACTCGGGGTCCTTGCCATAGGCGGCCGCGAAGACGGCGTTGCGCTCGGCGTCCGCCTGGCCGCGGAGCTTCTCGCTTTCCTCGGTCGCTTTTGACCGGATTTCCGTCGCCTCGCGGTCGGCCTGCGCGGTGATTTTCTGCGCCTCCTCGTTACCTTGCGCGCGGATCTGCTGTGCGAGCTGGTTTCGCTCGGTGATCATGCGCGAGAACACCGCCTGGCTGTTTTGGGGCGGAAGATCCGCACGGCGGATCTTCACGTCGATGATCTCGATGCCGAGCTGGCGCGCCGAGGTGCCGAGAAGCTCGCGAATCCGGTGCATAAGTTCGCTCCGCTTGCCGGAAACGATCTCATCGACCGTCGCCTCGCCGAGGACGCGGCGCACCGTCTGGTTCACCTGCGTTCGCATCCGGTCATCGCCCGCCTGCTCGCTGCGCACCGACTGATAGAACCGCAGCGGATCGGCGATCCGATAGCGCGCGAAGGCGTCGACAAGGAGACGCTCCTGATTGGCGACGATAACTTCGATCGCGTCCTGATCGAGCTCGCGATTCCGGCGGTCGATATAGACATGGTTTTCGACGAACGGGGCCTTGAATTTGAGGCCTGCGCTTGTGTGCTGCGTCTGCGGATCGCCGAATCTGAGGACGATCGCGGATTGCGACTCGCGGACGACAAACGCCGAATTGACGAGGATGAAAAGGCCGATCGCGACGGCGGCGATGAAAGCGGCGACAGGCGTGTTGCGCATTATTGCACGCTCTTCTTGTTGAGTTCGTTAAGCGGAAGATACGGCACGACGCCGCGGCTTGCGCCTTCATCGATGATGATCTTGTTCATCGGCCCGAGAACCCGCTCGGCGGTCTCGAGATACATGCGCTGGCGGGTCACTTCCGGGGCTTTCCGGTATTCGCCGTAAATGGCGTCGAACCGGCTCGCCTGGCCGCGCGCTTCGGCGGTCACTTGCGCCTGGTAGGCCCTCGCGTCCTCGATAATTTTTTGCGCGACGCCGCGCGCTTCCGGCACGACCTTGTTGGCGTATTCGCGCGCGCGGTTGATGAACTGTTCTCTGTCCTGCGCCGCGGCGATGACGTCGAGAAAGGCCTGGTTCACTTCCTCCGTGGGCGGATCAGCCTTCTCGAGGTTGACCGATTCGATGAGGATGCCGGTCTTTTGCGCGTCGAGCGTCTGCTGCATCAGCGCGCGCGTCTCGTCCATGATCACCGCCCTTCCGTCGGTCTGGACGAAATCGAGCTCGTTCCTTCCGACGACCTCGCGGATCGAGGCTTCCGCGACGGTGCGAACGAGGTTTTCGGGGTCCTGGATCATCAGCTTGAAATTCGCGACCGCCGGCAGTTCGCCCGCCGGCGCCGTCATTTCCTCCTTGATGCGCCACTGCACCTTGAGGCCGATATCGACGATGTTCTTGTCGCCCGTGAGCATCAGACCCGAGGATTGGCCGCGCTGCGAATTGGCCGCCGGCACCAGTTCCTCCCTGAAGCCGGTGACGTTCTCGGTTTTGACCGACTGGAACGGATAGGGCAGGCGCCAGTGAAGACCTGGCGCGCTCACCTGCTCGAACTTGCCGAATGTGAGGACGACGGCGCGGTCTTGCGCGCCGACCTGATAAAAGCCGCTGAGGAGCCAGAGAAGACCGATGCCGGCGGCGCCGAGCATGATCGTTCGCCGGTTGATCTCGGGCGCCCGGCCGCCGCCGATCGGGCCGCCTTGACCGGTGCGCGGGAAAGCCCGTTTGAGGCGCTGTTTCGACGCTTTCAGCAGCTCATCGAGATCGGGCGGCTCGCCGCGCCCGCCCCCCTTGCCCGGCCCGCCGCCATTTTCGCCTCCGGGCGGCCGCGGGGGCTGGCCCCACGGTCCGCGCACGGGGCCGCGGCCGCCGCCTTTTCCCGAATTATCCTGCCAGGGCATTCGCTGTCCTTCGCACATGGTGAAAGGCGGCCCATGATCGACACGCGACAAGGGCTCGCCAAAGAATGGAGCCGTATATATGTCAACGCCTTCGGCAGGCGCAATGCGAGCGTCCGATTCTTAGGCATCAGGCCATGGACTTAACGTGACCGACGCGAGTCTCCTCATGAAGGTCCGCGCGGCGCTGAAGACGGTCGCCGCGCCGTCCGGCGGCGATATCCTC
>JACADX010000305.1 GCA_013389125.1 Parvularculaceae bacterium
CGCCGGAAGCGCGGGACTGAGCTTGAGAAGTCCCACGACGACTGAGATACAATGCACGGACTTGTCCCGCGCGCCGCTCTTCCAAACCTTCGGGAACATCCGTTCCGCGAGTACGAGACCCCGCGCCCCTAAAAGCTCAAGGGACGCGGGGTTTCGGGGTTTGGCGTCGGGGGCGGCGGGGAGCTGTCGGCGCAGCCGGCTGAACGGGCGCTGGATCGCCCCCATCAGCGCAGGTCATCAGCATAGAGACAAAATAGCCGCGCGGGCCGGCGGCGTTCGGCGGGCCGATCCGGGACGCTTGCGGCGCCGAACCCCGAGCCGGCGGCGCGTCGCGCGGCCGCCTCTCGACGGATTCCGGGTCCCGCCATTGGCGGTCCTGGAAAGACGGAGAATCGCAAATCGGAATTGGGGCGGTGCGGCTTCAAAGGCCCGCCCGGCCCCGAGTCCGGCTGCGAAAGCATGTCTTCAACGGTAAGGCGTCGAGCGAGGAGGTTCTCATAAAACACATCTCGACGCATTTCCTTGCCGTCAGACCAAACGCCGCGGATTTCTGAACCGTCGCCAGATTCAACAGGCGTCCTGGCGCCGCCCGATTTCAGGATCGCGACGTCGCCGATGTTGAACGCCGTTTCAGCGGCTCACTGACACGCGAGACACTCGTCGTAATCCGTCTTCGCGGCCAGACTCATCAGCAGGCCGACGTTTTCCATGCCGGGCTCGGTCGCGGATTCGAGGTTGCGCTGGATGGCGGCGTCGAGCGCTGCGTCGGACTTCTTGCCGTTGGCGAAGCCGGCGCGCTGCACGGATTTCGAGCGGCAATAGTAGAGCGATTTGACGCCTTTCTCCCACGCCGTCCAGTGCAGCATATGGAGGTCCCATTTGTCGATGTCGCCTGGCAGAAAGAGGTTCACCGACTGGCCCTGGCAGATATAGGGCGCGCGGTCGGCGGCGAGCTCGACGACCCAGCGCTGGTCGATCTCAAACGCGGTCTTGAAGACGTCCCGTTCAAGTTCCGAGAGGAAATCAAGATGCTGGACCGAGCCTTCGTGCTCAATGATCGAGGCCCAGATGTCGTCCGTATCATGACCTTTTTCGGAAAGAATCGCCTGCAGCGCCGCGTTCTTCACCGTGAAGGAGCCGGAGAGCGTCTTGTGGACGTAGACGTTCGCGGGGATCGGTTCGATGCAAGGGCTGCAGCCGCCGCAGATGATCGAGATCGAGGCGGTCGGCGCCACCGCGAGCTTGTGGGAGAAGCGCTGCCTGACGCCGCGCTCCTCCGCGTCGGGACATGGCCCGCGCTCTTCCGCGAGGACGACCGAGGCGGCGTCCGCGCCCATGCGGATATGCTTGAAGAGGCGGGTGTTCCATGACTTCGCCATCGCGCTTTCGAACGGGACGCCCATCTGCTGCAGGAAGGAGTGAAATCCCATGAGGCCCAATCCGACCGAGCGCTCGCGTTTCGCCGAATAGACCGCTTTCGCCATCGCGGCGGGCGCGCGGCGGATGAAATCCTCGAGCACGTTGTCGAGGAAGCGCATGACGTCCTCGATGAAGCGCGGATCGTCTTTCCACTCGAAATATTTCTCGGCGTTGATCGAGGAAAGGCAGCAGACCGCGGTGCGGTCTTCGCCGAGATGGTCCTTGCCGGTGTGGAGCATGATCTCGGAGCAAAGGTTCGAGGTCGAGACTTTAAGGCCGAGGTCGCGCTGGTGCTTCGGCATCGCGCGGTTCACGGTGTCCGAGAAGATGAGATAGGGCTCGCCCGTCGCGAGGCGGATCTCGAGAATCTTCTGCCACAATTTCCGGGCGCTGACGGTTTTAAGAACGGCGCCCGTCTTCGGCGATCGGAGGCCGAAGTCGCGATCGTCGGCGACCGCTTCCATGAACTCGTCGGTAATGTTGATGCCGTGATGAAGATTGAGGGACTTGCGGTTGAAGTCGCCCGAAGCTTTGCGGATCTCGAGGAACTCCTCGATCTCGGGATGATGCACGTCGAGATAGCACGCCGCGGACCCCCGGCGGAGCGAGCCCTGGCTGATCGCGAGCGTCAATGAATCCATGACGCGGATGAACGGAATGATGCCGGAGGTCGCGCCGGCGCCTTTCACTTTCTCGCCGATTGAGCGCACGCCGCCCCAATAGGTGCCGATGCCGCCGCCATTCGAGGCGAGCGCGACGTTTTCATTCCAGGTGACGACGATCTCATCGAGCGAATCGCCGACGCCGTTCAAAAAGCAGGAGATCGGCAGGCCGCGGTCGGCGCCGCCGTTCGACAAGACCGGCGTCGCCGGCATGAACCAGAGCTTCGAAATGTAGTCGTAAATTCGCTGCGCGTGGTCGGCGTCGTCGCCATAGGTGCGCGCGACCCGCGCGAACATGTCCTGATAGGTCTCGCCCTCAAGGAGGTAGCGGTCGTCGAGCGTCTTCTTGCCGAAGTCAGTCAAAAGCGCGTCGCGCGCATGATCGAGCGCGATGTCCCTGACGATCCGCAGATCCGGCCGGCGCGGTTCGAGCGCCGGCGACGGCGTCGTTTCGAGGAGTTTCGCGGATTCGATCGCTGCAGACATTCCCTCGCCCTCTCCAATTGCCCCCCTTGTCGAAGGGCGCGACTGCCCTTCGCCGGGTTGCCCCAAAGGGGCGCGCCGGCCGCGGCGTCGCATCGGTTTTCTCGTAAATTCGCCGCCTGAAACGGCGTCGCCGGAGGCGGTATCGGCCGATTGAGCCCTCAATGGGCCGTCGCCGCCGTCGACACAACATATAGTGATCGACGCTTCGCCGACCGTCAATATGAAGTTGCCAACAGGTCAGAATTTTTTGGTTAAGGGAGTCTTAATCAGGAGCATTTTTTGCGCATTTGCCGTTAAGCACGGGCGACGGATCAAGGGTCTTGAAGCTTTGTTTCGGAGCCGCATTCCCGGACCCCTTCCAAGGAAATATTTTTTCGCCGCCCCCTTGCGCGTCCGCGCGAAACACTGGGGGCGCCGCGGCGAATGTTTGCGGCGCGAATCGAGGCGGCTCAGAAGGTCGCCGCCATGCCGGTTCGGCGCTGAGAGCGTCGCGATTCGCATCGCCGGAACCGCCGCTCCGACGCTCCGCAAAGGCCCCGATCGCCGCTTCAATGCTCGTTGCGAGGTCATCAAGCCGCGGCGCGCCCGATTCGCCGTACGCCTTGCGCAGGGCGCTCACCGCGACGCCGAGCGTTGGCGAGTCGGCCTCCTGTTCGCCTGCCGCGGCGGCGGAAAAGAGCGCGCCAGCGAGGGAATAAAGAATTGCAAGACCGAGGCTCGCGCCGAGCGCCCAGAGCGGCAGGTCGAGCGTCAAACCGACGCCGCTCGACACGCCGGCGAGCGGCGGCGCAAGTGAAATGAACGCAGCGCCGAAGAGCGCGCCGACAGCAAGGAACCCCGCCGCCGGCGCGCGGCTCTTTTCGACAGGACGCCCGGCCCTCTTCAGGAAGCGGGTGAATTTCGCCGTCGCATGACGATCGTCTGGTTC
>JACADX010000320.1 GCA_013389125.1 Parvularculaceae bacterium
AAGCTCGACGTGACGACGATCATCCTGAACAACGCGAGCTACGCGATTCTCAATATCGAACTTGCGCGCGTCGGCGCCGGCAATCCGGGGCCGAAGGCGCTGTCGCTCCTCGACCTTTCAAACCCGATGATCGACTGGGTCGAGCTTTCGCGCGGCCTCGGCGTGCCGGCGGTTCGCGCGAGGACCGCGGAAGACTTCCGCGCCGCGCTGAAAGGAGCGCTGGCGATCAGGGGGCCGCGCCTCGTCGAAGCGGATTTGAGGGCCTAGAGCTTCGCGCCATGATCATGATTCGGAATCGCGGCGCTCGCTCTAATCCTTGATTATCGCGGCGTTTACGCGCTGAACCGCGCACACTTCAGCGCACGCCGCTCTCGTATTTGATCGTCGCGGCGTTTACGCGCTGAACCGCGCACACTTCAGCGCACGCCGCTCCAGCGCGGCACCGCGGCGGCGACGCGCGTCGCAAACGCGCTGCACGAATCGCGCCCGCCAATATCGGCCGTGCCATAGCCGGCGGCGATCGTTTCCTCGACGGCGCGTTCGATCGCGCGCGCGGCGCCTTCCTCATTCAGGCTGAAGCGCATCAACATCGCGCCCGACAAGATCGCGCCGGTCGGATTGGCTTTGTCCTCGCCCGCGATGTCCGGCGCCGAACCGTGGATCGGTTCAAAGAGTCCGCGCGTTCCCTCGCCGAGCGAGGCCGACGGCGCAAGGCCGATCGAACCCGCGATGACCGAGGCTTCGTCGGAGAGAATATCGCCGAAGAGATTCTCGGTCAGTACGACGTCGAACGCCGAAGGACTCTGGATAATCTTCATCGCCATCGCGTCGACGAGGACATGCTCGAGTTCGACGTCGCGATATTCCGTTTCGCGGAGCGCGACGACGGCGGCGCGCCAAAGGCGCGACGTCGCCAGTACGTTCGCCTTGTCGACGGAGGCGACCTTGCCGCGCCGCGCGCGCGCCGCTTCGAAGGCGACGCGCGCGACGCGCACGACTTCCTCGCGCGTATAAACGCATGCGTCGCTTGCGCGCTCCGTCCCTTCACGCTTTTCGCCGAAATAAAGTCCGCCGGTCAGTTCACGGATGATGAGAATGTCGGCGCCCTGCGCGCGACCCGGCGTCAGGGGCGACAGTTTCTCCATGCCGGGCATGACGCGGATCGGGCGTAGATTGGCGTAAACGCCGAGATGCGTTCGGAGCGCGAGGAGCCCGGTCTCCGGGCGCGTCTTCAAGCGCGTGAGCCTCCATCAGGCGCCGGCCGAACAGACGCACGCCGCCCGCCGCATATAGATCGCGCGCGAGATATTTGCCGCCCGGCTTCAAATCCGCGATGACCGGCGTCTCGCGCGAGAGGGCGTCAAAGAGATCGATCGAGAACGGAACGCCCGCTTCCGCCGCGATCGCCGCGAGGTGCAGCACCGCGTTCGTCGATCCGCCGCTGGCGACGACCGCGGTCGCGGCGTTCCTGAGCGATGTCGGCGTGATATGGCGCCGCGCGTTCGATCCCTTGAGCGGCGCGCGGCGGCGAGCGCATCTTGCGCCGTGGTGAGCGGCCGTTCCGACCTTGCTTCCCGTTACGCCGAAACCGCAATCGCCGCCACGGGCGCATCGACCGCGCGCGACGCCGGCGGGCGTTTGCGCCTGATCGAACCAAGATCGCCGAGAATGCTCTCAACGGTCGGGTTGCGCCCGGCGCCCTTGCCCCGGCATTCAAACATGCGGCCGTCCCCAAGGGCGATCCTCAGCGCGTTCGCCTCAAAGCGCGCATCCGCGAACAAAGGATCGCGGTCGCGCCGCTCAAAGCCGACGGAGGCGCGGAACGCGCCGTCCGCGGCTCGCTCCAGGCGAGCGATCTGTTTCCAGCAACCGCCCTCCGACGTCATGCGCGCGGCGCTTTCCGCATCAAGCGCCTCGACCCTGATCGCATCGGGCGCGATCTCCTCGCCGAAAGCCGCAAAGGAGAGAATTGAGATTTTCGCTCTGGCGTCGGCGCCCGTCAGATCGGCCGACGGATCGGGTTCGGCGAAACCTGCGGCCTGAGCCGCCTTGACCGCTTCTTCGAAGGCCTCGCCCTTTTCGAGCGACGTCAGGATGAAGTTGACCGTGCCGTTAACGACCGCTTCAAGCGAGCGGACAGCGCCCGAGCGACGCGCGCGGGCGGCGGTCTCGACAAAGGGCGCGCCGCCGCCGACGGCGGCAGAAAAGCAAAATGCCGCGCCCGCTCTCTCCGCACGCGCGGCAAGCTCGACGATCCGGCCGGCGATCGCTTGCTTGTTCGCCGTCACGACGCTGACGCCGCGATCGAGCGCGGCGACAATCAGCGCGCGTCCGGCATGCCCGTCCGGAAGCGCGTCGATGACGACGTCCGGCCGGGTCGCAAAAAACGCAGTAAGATCGTTGGTCAGCTGATCGACAGCGAGCGCCGGACGCTCTTTGAAAGGCTCGCGAACGAGCGCCCCGCAGAGCAGGTAGTCCGAATTCTCGCCGGCGAGCCTCAGCGCCGCGCCTTCGCCGATGCGTCCCAGCCCTGCGACCGCGACGCGCAGCTTGCGGCCGCGCAGCGGCGGCGGCGTTACGACATTTGCGCCCTTGAGTCTGACATGATCGGCGAAAACGACATCTGCGCCGCGCGCCGTCTCTTCCGTCGCCCGTTCCGCGACGCTGACGGCGAGTCCGACCTCGGCGCAAGCCGTCGCGAGCGCCGGGGCGCGCCTTGCAACGACCACGATCCGGCCTTCGCGCGCATGGCCGTAGATCTCCGTCACAAGCGCAGTGATGACAGAACGATCGCTTAGCTCAGCGCCGTCAATGTCAAGAATGACGATAGCGTCGCCGTCGCCGGCGTCCATTGCGGCGCTTCCTGATGCCGGTCCAAGATCAACACGCATGGGCTTCATCCCATTTTCGGAGGCAGGCGACCCTGCCGGGAGACGGCGCGGCGACGGAATCGAGCGCGGCGAAAATGTCTCGAATGAGATCATGCGGATGCTCGAGGCCGATCGAGAATCGAACGAGGCGATCCGAAATTCCGGCGAGGCGCCTTGCTTCCGGCGTCATCGCCGCATGGGTCATCGTCGCCGGCGTGCAAACGAGGCTTTCAAAGCCGCCGAGCGACTCGGCGATCGTGAAGATCTCAAGCGCGCGGAGAACGCCGAGCGCATCGACGCCGTCCGCGAATTCAACGCTCAGCATCGCGCCAAAGCCGCTCTGCTGCCGGCGCGCAAGTTCATGGCCGGGGTGAGACGCAAGCCCCGGATAATAAACTTTCGCGACGCGGTCGTCGGCGGAGAGCGCGCGTGCGACCGCGCCCGCCGTCTCCTGCTGGCGCTCGATGCGCGGGAACAAGGTTCGAAGCCCCCTCAAGGTCATGTAAGAATCGAACGGCGCGCCCGTGACGCCCCGGCAGTTCGCCCACCAGGCGAGTTCGTCGCCGAGCGATCTGTCGCGAATGAGGACGGCGCCGCCGACGACGTCGCTGTGGCCGTTGATGTACTTCGTCGTCGAATGAACGACGACATCGCATCCGAGCGACAACGGCTGCTGCAGCGCCGGCGACAGGAAGGTGTTGTCGGCGACGACGACGGCCCCCGCCGCCCTCGCCGCCGCCGCGGCCGCTGCAATGTCGGTGATTCGAAGGAGCGGGTTGCTCGGCGTTTCGATGAAGACAAGCTTCGGCCTTTTCGCGAGCGCTCTCGCGAGCGCGGACGCATCCGTCTGATTGACGAATTCGACCCTGAAATCGCCGCGCCTTGCGTGCGCCGACAGAAGCCGGAACGTCCCGCCGTAGCAATCATGCGGCGCGATGACGAGATCGCCCGGCGAGACGAGGTTGAGCGGCAGATCGACCGCCGCCATGCCGGAAGCGGTGACGATTCCGACGCTTGCGCCTTCAAGATCGGCGAGCGCCCGTCCGAGTTCGCTGCGGGTCGGATTTCCCGACCGTGAATAGTCGAAGGCGGGCTTTTCTTCCGGATCCCGCCAGCCAAAGGTCGACGCGAGATGAAGCGGCGGCGAAACGCCGCGATGGGAGGGATCGGTCGCGACCCCGGCGCGGGCAACAAGGGTTTCGGGACGGAGATCGCGTGTCATGGCTGCGCTTCCTCGATGAAGGATTTGATGACGGGTCCGATCGTCGCCGTTTCCTTCAGGAAGGCGTCGTGCCCATAGAGCGAATTGAATGCGACATAGGCGCCGCGCTCTACTTGCCTTGAAAGGCGTTCGATGTCTTCCGGCGGCACGAGACGATCGCTCAGCGAAGCGAGAAACAGCGCCGGCGCCTTTACCTTCCGTGGATCGATTGCGTGACGATCGATGGAATCAGAGAGCGTCACATAGCGCTCCGCCGACATGCGGAAAGCGCCCCCGCGCGAAATGAGATACCGGCACACGTCATAGGGGTCTCCCGCCGCGGCGCCAGACTCATGGGCGAAACGCGCGGCGAATTCCTCGGGCGTGCGGTAGGCGATCATCGCCAGCTGACGCGCGAGGCTGACGCCCTCTTCCGCTGCGCCGACACGCCGCGCGAACGCGACGATCCGACGCTGCACGCCGCGAAGAGCGGTGGCCGCTGGCTGCGGCCGATCCGCGGCGGAGAGGACGCAAAGCCGCTCGAGACGATGAGGAAAGGCTTCGGCGAACGCGAGCGCGACCATTCCCCCGTAGGAAGCGCCGACGAAGGCATGGAGCTTTGCGACCTTGATCGCATCAAGGGCGCGGGCGAGCGCGCGCGCCTGGTCCCCTGTCGAAATCGTTCGCGCGGCTTCGCCGACATTCGGCAGGAAGTCGAAGCCGATGACGCAGAAATCATTAAGATCGACTGCGCCGCCGCCATTCACGATCGCCCGCCACCAGCCCTTCTCGCGGCCATGATCGGCGACGGCGCGTCCTGCCGATATGCCGCCCGCGACGAGGACCTTCGGCAGCGCGCGGTCGCCGTAAATGCGCAGGACGATTTCAGGACGCGAGAGGCGGTCCCCGGACTCCAGGGCGAAGTCGGCCGGCAGCAAAACGCCGACGTCGCACCCCGCATCCACGGCGTCGTCGCGTTCCTCCGTCAGCAGTCTTGAAACGGCGGTCATAAGGCGGCCTCTGCATCCTCGTCGTCGGCGCAACAAGAAATTCGCAGAGACCCAATCGGACGCGGCGGAGCCGCATGCGTCCGACTCATCTCTCGAAACGGAAACCCGTCTCGAAGGAATTGGCACCTTTCCAGATGACCGGGTGAGTCGCCTGGCGGTTGCCCCAGCGTCTAAGGGCCTGTCCCTCAGCTGGTCTTGATGAGCGTTGGCGGCGAAACTAGCCGCAAAAATTTCGCCGTCAACAGGAAAAACGCGCCGGGCCCGCGGCGCGGCATTTGATCCGCAGGCGAACTAAAGAGCCGGGCGGACGGCGCGCGTGTCCGCGTTTCGCGACCCCGAAAGGGCCCGGAGCGGCGCTAAGTTCCAGTTTTGCAACGCAAATTTTCTTGGCCATAATCATCCACCAATCCGCCGAGTTGCGCCTGATTTTAGGTGACCTGCACAAAAAATTGGCATATTCTGCTATTTCCAGCGAAAATTCTTCGCTTACGCAGCATAAAATCGCTTGCCGGCCGGCGTTCGCGGCCGTTAGCGTTTCGAGGCGATTCGCCGCTTCAGCGCGCGAGAGGCGGCGCTGCGGCGGCGGAGGGGCGGCTGGGACAAAGGGACGGCATGCTGAATTTCACGAATGTCGGGCGCGAAACGCCGCCGAAGCGATCGGCGCGCGAACGGCGCGACGATTATCAGGAAATTTATCGCGCCTTCAACCCGACGTCGGCGGCGAGCCAGGCCTCGCGCTGCAGCCAGTGCGGCGTTCCCTTCTGCCAGCATCATTGTCCGCTCACGAACGATATTCCCGATTGGCTCCGCCTCGCGGCGGAAGGGCGCCTCAAGGACGCCTACGCGCTCTCTGCGGCGACGAATCCGATGCCGGAGATTTGCGGGCGCATCTGTCCGCAGGATCGCCTTTGCGAGGGAGCTTGCGTCATCGAGCAGTCGCGCCATGGCGCGGTGACGATCGGCGCCGTCGAACAGTTTCTCTCGGAGACGGCCTGGGCGAACGGCTGGGTGGAGCCGATCGAGACCGGATCGCCGACCGGGCGTTCAGTCGGAATAATCGGCGCCGGCCCCGCCGGCCTCGCCGCGGCTGAAGACCTTCGCAGGGCCGGCGTTAGGGTCGTCATTTACGATCGTCATGATCGCGCCGGCGGCCTTCTTGTCTACGGCATTCCGAACTTCAAGCTCGACAAGGATGTCGTCGCGCGGCGGATCGATCGTCTCGCGGCGGCCGGGGTCGAATTCCGCCTGAATTTCGCAGTCGGAGGCGATGCGTCGCTTGATCAACTCCGGGTCCGGCACGACGCAGTGCTGATCGCGACCGGCGTCTACAAGGGGCGCAACCTCGATATCGGCGGGGAAGACGCAGACGGCGTCGTCGCCGCGCTCGACTATCTCACGGCTTCGAACCGCAAGGGGCTTGGCGATGACGTGGCGGCGTTCGATGACGGCCGTCTCAATGCGGCCGGCAAGCGCGTCGTCGTTATCGGCGGCGGCGACACCGCCATGGACTGCGTCAGAACCGCCGTGCGCCAGGGAGCGGCGAGCGTCACCTGCCTTTACCGCCGCGACCGCGCCAATATGCCGGGTTCGCAGCGCGAGACAGCGAACGCCGAGGAAGAAGGCGTCGCCTTCGAATGGCTTGCGGCGCCGAAGTCGATCGTCACGATAGATCGGCGCGCCGTCGCGATCGCCGCCGTCAGAATGCGGGCGGGTCAACGCGACGCTTCAGGCCGGCGGTCGGTCGAGGAAGTTCCCGGTGCGGATTTTCGCCTTGACGCCGATCTTTTCGTAAAAGCGCTCGGTTTTGAACCGGAGGACGTTCCCGCCCTCTTCGGCGCGCCGGCCCTCAAATTGACGACGCGCGGCACGATCGAAACGGCGCGCGGCTCGCTTGAAACCCGCATTCCGGGCGTCTACGCGGCCGGCGATATCGTCCGCGGCGCGTCGCTTGTCGTTTGGGCGATCGCCGACGGCCGAAAGGCGGCCGCTGAAATATCGGCGCGTCTTGCAACGCCGGCGCCGACGCTGCTCGCCGCGGAATAGGCCTCGTCACTTCGGGCGATCATGAAGAACCAGATCGAAACCTATCTCGAGAATCGCCAAAAGCTCATTGACGCCGGCGCCTATGATCCGACGTCGGAGCGCGACGCCTGCGGCGTCGGTCTTATCGCCGCGCTCGACGGCGCGCCCCGCCGCGAAATCGTCGAGATGGCGATCGCCGCCCTGAAAGCCGTATGGCATCGCGGCGCCGTCGCCGCC
>JACADX010000412.1 GCA_013389125.1 Parvularculaceae bacterium
CTCCACCTGAAAGACGTTGTCGCGGAACAGGCCGTCGAAATCGATGGCGAGCCCCGAATAAGGACAGAACCGGTCGCATTCCTGCCAGAGCGCCCATTTCTCGACGTCCTCGCGCGACGGATCGGCGATCCCCTTCAATTGGAGGTCGTCGAGCGCCTTCTTGCGTTCGCGCTCGTTCTTGCGGATGCGTTTGAGGTCGTCCTCTCGCTCGCGTTTCGACTTGCCGACATCGCGCGCGAGTTCGATGCGGATGAGGTTGGGCTTGCCGTAGACGCGAATAAGATTGTTGACGACTTTCCTGAGTTCGTTCTGCGTCCGCACGACCGTCGGATTGCGCAGCGTCTTGATCCGATCCTGTTCCTCCTTGACTGCGGGACTGGGAAGGCTGTCGAGAATTTCTCCTGTCGGCCGGTCGCGGTCAGGGAAGTTCGCGTCACGCCATTCTCCATAGGTGACGCCGGCGCGCGTACGCATTTCCTTGTCGTCATTGGCAGTGTTGACGAGCGCGCCGAAGGGCTCGCCGCGTTCAAGCTCGACAAGGATTCTCTTCAGCGCCTCGGTCGAAAAAGGCTCCCATCCCGTCGGCAGCTTCAACTCGCGGAGCTTCGCCGCCTGCTCTTGCGTCGCGCCGAAATCCGCGACGAAAGATTGCGCGGCGTCTGCGCGCCGCTTCCTGCGGTCCGTCGACGACCGGATGACGACGCGCTGCGATCCGATTTCCCCGTAGTCGGCGCTCCAGAGCCGTTCGTGCACGGCGTCGCGGATCGCTTGCTTGTGAGGATGCGCTTCCCAACCGTCGCTGAAGATGTCGGACAGCTTCGCCTCCAGCGGATTGCCGAGAAGCGTTCCGCCTTCATCAAGTTCGAGGTTGAATTTCGGGTGTTCCGGCTGGTCTTTCCGCCTCAGGATCGGTTTCAGGATCTTGCGCACGCTCCCCCAGCTCATCGACCCCTGCGTCTGCAACTTTGCAAGGATCGCCCCGCGTTCCTCGTGATCGAGCAGCCTGGCGTTGCCGCCCGCAATGCCGAGATTGTTGAGTTTTTCCAGCATCCGCCGTTGCTGCGACAGCCAGCTGCCGCGCGGGCACAGCTCGGCTTCCGGCATGAAACGGCATGTGCCCAGCGTCGCCTTGCGCCAGAACACCGGACGCTGCGCGAAGACCACTTCGCTGACGGACGCTTTCAATGCTGCGTCCCTGAGCGTCTCATTGTGCGCCGCTTGCGCGGTCCATAGCTTCTCAAATTCTTCCTCGACGTCGACGCGGTGCGCGTGCGCCTCGCGCCGGCGTTCGGTCGGGCATCCGTCTTTGTGCGCATCGGCGTTCTTGCCGGCGAGGTATTGTCCTAGCGTCAAGCCTCGCGCTTTCAGCAGCTTGTGCGTGGATGCAATCTCGTCTTTCAACCGTTGCTCATCTGCGACGGCGTCTCTCGCGGGCTCGTGGCCATCGCCGGCCGTCTTGGTTCGTCGCTTTTCCTTAGGCGCCGCATTTGCCGCATCCGCATCCGTCGGCCCTGCGTCGATGAAATCATCGTCGTCTTCGAGATCGCGGCCTTTAAAGTGACGAAGCTTAGACAGATGATAAATTGCACGGCCGAATTCGTGCGCCGAAAGCGGCTCGGACAACCCCTTGACGCGCAGAGGGTAGGGATCGAGCCCCATCACCTTCGACCAAGCGCTGTCCTTGTCCTTGCTGAAAGGCGGCAACAGCCCGGCTGCCGCCAGTTTTTCATTGAGCGCGCGCCTACGCGCCTTCCGGCGGCGCAATTGGCGTCGCATCATCCGCTTCTGACGCCTGGTCTGGTTGAGCGGCGTGCCGTCCGGATCGCGCGCTTCCGGAAAGATCCGGACCCCCATGCCCGGCACGCCGTCTTGCTCAACGATGCGGCCCTCGCCGGCGTCCTTATCGTAATCGATCACGGCCCAGCCGATCGAAGTCGTGCCAATATCGAAGCCGAAAATCCGCTCTGTTCTCCCCACAGGCGCCTCCTCTTGATTGCGATTACTGAAGAGGCTAGACTGTTACTTGTAGCAAATCGAGAGGCGGTCCGCTTTTCGCAAGCAAACGACCTCCTCGCGCGGGCTGGGCATCCCAAAGGTCAACGCCCAATTCATTGACAGCCCCGGCCGAACGCCGGGGCTGTCGCAGTTCTGGCCTTGATGAACAGCCTGGATCGCTCGGTTAATTCGTAGACGGTTGATCATCGCGCGCGGCGAATGGCCGGAAGCAAGCGGCGGGCCGCGCCCCTCTACATCACGAACGTCGCGAAATAGTTCGTCTTGAGAAAGGGGATCATTTCCTCGAACGAGGCGTTTTCGAGGTCGATCATCGGCTCAATCTTTTCGGCTGGGGTCTTGGCGCCGCGAAAGCGTGCGTGGCTGCGATTGAGGGCGATCCTGTATTGCCGCATGCGCTCCGCCTCGACGCCGGGCTGCAGACCGTCCTCGATCGTCCGGGCGCCGAGCGCGAAGAAGGCGATGAGAACGCCGCCGACGCTGAAGATCGGCGCGGCGAGGAACGGCAGATCGAGGATCGATCCCATGAAGACCAGCGAATCAAGGCTTAAGATGACGACGAGACAGCTGAGGCCGACCGCGCCGAAGAACCGCGCCTGGCGCGCCGGCGCGTGCTTCCAGAGATTGCGGCCCTCGCTCAAGAGGAGGTTGCAGTAGTCGATCTGGCGCTGGAAGCGGAGAAGCTCATAGGCGCGATAGTATTCGTCAAGATGGGGATCGTCCGCACCCGGGAGATCGGCGGTGAAATCGAAGAGGAGGCCCGAGTCCGGATCTTCCGCTTCGACGATCGCGTAAAACTCGTCCTCGATGCGGGCGAGGAAGTCGACCTTGAGGCGCTCAAAATCGCGGTCGCGCAGCGCAAGGTACGCGGCGCGCGCCGCCTCGTCGCGCGCGCCCCGCAAAATCGGGCCGCCATGCGCGGCGAAATGTTGAAAGTGAAACTGCCGGAGTCGCTCCGTCGCCAGCCGGTCGGTCAGCCAGCGGAGCTTTCGGCCGCGGAACATCACGCCGAAATACCCGATCATGACGCTCGCAATCCCGCAAAAGGCGCCGACGATCGAAATCGCGCGTTTCCAGTCCTGCGGGAAGTCGGCGTAAAGCGGGGAACTCGCCGCGATCATCAGCGCGGCGGTCGCGAGGGCGACGGCGGCGACGCCCCAGCGCCGGCTTCTCGCCTTCGAGCGGTTCGCCCTTACGTCATGGGTCTTGAAAACGTCGCGAAGAGCGGGATTGTCGAGCGCGTAATATACGTTGGGGAACGCCCGCCGCGCCGTCTCGCGATCTTCCTCGGTCAGGAAGATGTCGTTATTGAAGGCGTAGGCCATCGGCTCTCCCTCGCGGCCGCGGCGACTGACGACGCGTCCGGCGCCGAAACCGCCCCGCGAGCGTCGTCCGGCGCCAGGAGCCCTATCAAAAACCGTCGCGGCGCGGTAGGTAGGCGCCGAGGAGAGGGCGGTGCCGGACGTTTTCATTTCATATAACCGTGAAGACCGGGAGACGGCGCGCTTGGTCGCAAACGCGCTTGAAGCCGAGGGACTGTCCGTCTGGTGGGATGCGGCGCTCCGCGCAGGCGAGACCTATGACGAAGTCACAGAGCAGAATCTGCGCGGCGCCGCGGCTGTAGTTGTTCTGTGGTCGAAGCGATCGGCGAACTCTAAATGGGTGCGGGCGGAAGCGACCGTCGGCGAGCGAAGTTCGAGCCTGGTGCCGGTCCTTATTGAGGACTGCGAACGGCCGATCCGGTTTGAGCTTGTTCAGACGGCGGACCTTCGTCACTGGCGCGGCGACCGAAACGACCCGCATTGGCGCGCCTTCATGCAGGATGTGCGCACCGCAATTTCAAAACGCGGCGCGAAGCTGCAATCGTCCGCTGCGACGGCCTCGGCTCCCGCCTACGATGCGTCGATCGAAACCGCTTTCTGGAACTCGATCAAGGATGGTGCGGATCGTTCGGACTTCGAGGCCTATCTCGCGCGGTATCCAAACGGCCATTTCGCGGCGCTGGCGAAGAACCGCCTGACAGCGCTTTCCCGGCAAGCGGCGCCGCCGGCGCGACCGGTTTCGC
>JACADX010000321.1 GCA_013389125.1 Parvularculaceae bacterium
ATGCCGGCATTGTTGACGAGAATGTCAATCTCGCCGATCGCGTCGGAGGCGAAGGCGATCATGTCGGCGACGGCGGCCGGCTGGGAGAGGTCGGCGCCCGAATAGGCGACGGGGACGGCGTTCTCGAACGCGATCCGGTCCTTTGTCATTTCGACCTCGCGCGGATCGCCAAAGCCGTTGAGAATGACGCCGGCGCCGTCCGCGGCGAGCCGCTCGGCGATCCCCAGACCGATGCCGCTCGTCGATCCGGTGACGAGGGCGACTCGCCCTTCGAGGGGGCGTAATCTCGATCCGCCTGTCCTCGCTTTCGATCTCGTCAACTCCATCGTGTTCATGTCGCTTGCTCCTCGAGGGTTGCGGGCAAAACGGCCCGACCGGCGCTCAGCAAAATCTTCGATGAACGCGCCGAGCGGAAATGCCGAAACTGCATCGCCTTGATGCGCCCTTCCCGAAATTGGCGAAAACCGCGCGTTAACAGCTCTTAAGGACTGGTTCCTGGCTCTGATTGTCGCGCTTGGGGCGCAGTCCGCCGAAATCGCGCCTTAAAGCGATTGCAATGCTGTTTGCGGCGCTTAGAGATCAGGCGGCGCAAAGAAGCGTTCATGTTGGACGCGCATAAGAAAAGCGCAGAAGGTAGAGGGCCCCATGGATATGCGGGCCGAAAGCGGCATGGCGGATTTATCCGGGCGCAAATCAGCGGGCTCCCTCGCGCGCCGCGCCGTCGTCTTCGCCGCGCCGGTTCTCATCCTTGCGGGCGCTGTCGGCGGCTTCATGTTCTTGCAGGCGACGGCGGTAAAGCCCGAAAAAAACGATGAGCCGCCGCTGCCGATCGCCGTCGAGATTGCGACGGCGCGCGCCGAGGACACGACCTTGCGCGTCACGACGCAGGGGCAAGTCAAGGCGAAGAATGAAGCCGAAATCGCCGCGCAGGTTCAAGGCCAGCTGCTTGAAATATCCCCGCAGCTTGAACCGGGGGCCTACTTCAAGAAAGGCGACGTGCTGGCGCGGATCGACCCGGCGCAATATGCGCTCGCCGTCGACCGCAGCCGAAGCCAGGTGGCGCGCGCGCGCGAGGCGCTCGCCCGCGCGCGGTCAGAGGCCGATCTCGCCGAGCGCGATTGGCGCGATCTCGGGCTCTCCGGCGACCCTTCCGACCTCACGCTTCAAAAGCCGCAGGTCAATGCGGCGATCGCCGACATGCGCACGGCGGAGGCGGCCGTTCGCGAAAGCGAGCTCAATCTCGAGCGCACGATCATTCGCGCGCCGTTCGACGGACGCGTGAAGGCGCGGACGGCGAATGTCGGGGATTTCATTTCGCCGGGCGCGCCACTTGCGTCGATCTTCGCGATCGACGTGGCGCAGGTTCGCGCGCCGCTGACCGACGCCGATCTCGGCGTGCTTGGCCTCGCGCCAGGGTTCATCGCCGGCGCGGATGCGCCGCCCCCCGCCGCGCATCTTTCCGCCGTCGTCGCCGGCGAGCGCCGGGAATGGACCGGCAAGCTCGTACTGGTCGAGGCGGCGATCGATCCCCAGACGCGCCTCGTCTATGGCCTTGTCGAAGTCGAGAATCCGTTCGCCGACGCCAATGCGGCGCCGCTCGCGCCCGGCCTTTTCGTCGATGTCAGAATCGACAGCGGGGAGACGCAGCGCCTCGTCTCGCTGCCGAGAAGCGCCCTCAAGAAGAATCAATACGTCTATGCGGTCGACAAGGATTTCGCCATCAAGGCGCGCGAAGTGACGCCGGCGATGGCCGACGCGTCGCGCATCTACTTCGTCGCAGGCGTCGAACCGGGCGAAAAGTTCGTGGCCTCGTTCCTGCCGTCCCCGCGCGACGGGATGAAGGTCCGCGACATCGACGCGCCGCCGGCGAAGCCTGTTGACGCGGCCGGCGAGAAAGACAAGGTCGCTGCCGCCGCCAAGAAGAAGAAATAGGAGGCGGCGATGATGAGCGGAGTTGTCGCCTGGTGGGCCAGAAACCCGGTCGCCGGCAATCTGATGATGATCGCCTGCGTCATCTTCGGCCTCATGTCCTATTTCCAGATGGAAAAGGAATTCTGGCCGGCAGGGCGCGGCGACGCCGTCTCGATCAACGCGGTTTGGCCGGGCGCCTCGCCCGAAGACATGGAATCGCAAGTCATCGTCCGTCTCGAGGAGGCGACCGCCGATCTTGACGGCATCGACTGGGTGAGAAGCCGCGCCGGCGAGGGGTTCGTATGGGTGCGGCTTCTCACCAAGCCCGGCACGGACGTCAATGCGCTGACCGCCGAGGTCAAGACGCGCATCGACGGCATTTCGACATTGCCGCCGGGGCTCGAGCCCCCGCTCGTCGCGCGCGAAGTCGGTCGGAACTGGTCGCTCATCATGTCTGTCCATGGCGCGGCGCCCGAGAAGACCTTGCGCGAGACGGCGATGCGTCTTCGCGACCGCCTGTCGCTTGTCGACGGCGGCGCCAACACCATTGTCGTCGGCGCGAGAAGGCCGGAAGTCTCGATCGAAGTCTCCGAGGAAGCGCTCCGCCGGTTCGGCGTCACTTTCGACGATGTCTCACGCGCCGTGAAGTCGACGTCGCTCAACGTCTCGTCCGGTCGCGTCAGGACCGGCGACGGCGACTACCAGCTGCGGGCCCGAAACCTCGCCGATTCAAGCTTTGATTTCGGCGCGATCATCGTCCGTGAAACGGCGGAAGGCGGCGTCGTGCGCGTCCGCGACGTCGCCAAGGTCGTCGACGGGTTCGAGGACAGGAACGTCTACAACCGGCTCGACAATGACGCGTCGATCCTCGTGTCGGTCCAGACCGCCGACCGTTTCAACATCTGGAAAACCTCGGAAGCGACGCACAAGGTTATCGAGGAAATGCGCGCCTAGCTGCCGGAGGGCGTCGGCATAAGGCTCTTCTATGATGAAGCGGAGGATTTCCGCACTCTGACGAACATCCTTTTTTCGAACGCCGCGCAGGGCTTCTTCCTCATCTTCATTCTCCTCCTCCTGACGCTTCACCCGACAGTGGCGGCGTGGGCGACGATCGGCGTCATGACCGCCTTCGCCGGCGCGTTTTTCATTCTGCCATTTGTCGACGTGTCCTTGAATTTCATGTCGGTCTTCGGCTTTCTTCTGGTGCTCGGCATCATGGTCGACGACGCCATCATTGTCGGCGAGGCCGTCTATGAACAGGTCGAGCGGACCGGAAAGAGCGGCGTCGAGAATTCCATATTGGCGACCCAGCTTGTCCTGAAGCCGCTCATCGCGTCGATTCTCGTCACGATGATGGCCTTCTCGCCATGGATGCTGATCTCCGGCGACGCGCGCCAGTTCACGCGCGCAATTTCAATCGTCGTCATGTCGACGCTCGTCTTTTCCCTGATCGAGTCGCTCCTGATCCTTCCTGCGCACCTTGCGCATGTGACCTTGCCGAAAACGTCGAAAAGCGTCGTCGGGCGGCTGATGGCGGCGCAGCAAGCTTGCGCGCATTCCGTCCTGTGGGTTGCGCGGAACGTCCATCGACCGCTCCTCAAGGCAGCGATCGGTCATCGCTATGTGACGCTCGCGATCTTCATCAGCGTCTTCATGCTGTCGATTGGACTGATGGCGAGCGGGCGCATCAAGCAGGCGTTCATGCCCGAGATCGAGGGCGACTTCATGCAAGTTTCGATCGAGCTGCCGCAGTCGACGCCGTTCGAACGCATGAAGGAGGTCGCCGATCAGCTCGACGATGCGCGCCGCCGTCTCGTTGAAGAGACCGGCGATCTTGCGGTCGTCGACCCGAACACCAACGAAAAGACGCTCGGCGTCGTCAGAAGCTGGGCGATGGCGGTCGACGAGAATGTCGTCCGGTCATGGGTTTCGCTGACCCCGCCCGAGAGCCGGGAAATCGGCTCGAAAAAGATCGCCGAGCGCGCCAAGGAGCTTCTCGGCGACGTGCCGGACGCGGAGAAGATCAGCTTCGAGCTTTCGGGGAACAACCAGGGCGCGGCGATCCAGATCGCGCTTATCGGCGAGAACCAGGAAGATCTTCGCGCGGCGGTCGAGGATCTGAAGGCGCAGCTGTTGACTTACGCCTCCGTCAGAAGCGTCCGCGACAGCGAAGAGGCCGCGAACGAAGAATTGCAGATCAAGCTGAAGTCCGGCGCCGAGCGCCTCGGCTTGACGCTCGCATCGGTCTCCAATCAGGTGCGTCAGGCCTATTTCGGCGAAGAAGCCCAGCGACTGCCGCGCGACGGCGACGACGTTCGCGTTTACGTCCGCTACCCGGAGGAGGCGCGGCGCTCTCTCTCAAGCCTTGACGATTTCCGCGTGCGGACGGCGGACGGGCGCGAAATCCCGCTCGGATCGGTCGCCGAACTGTCTTTCGGCGAGGGCGTGACGGGCCTTGACCGACGCCAGCGCCAGCGGTCGATCCTTGTCGAGGCGGAAGCGGACCGCGCGGCGCGCGCCGACATCATGCGCGACCTAGAGGCGGATTACTTCCGAAGGTTCGACGCCAATTATCCAACCGTCACGCGCGAGGACATCGGCGAGGCGGAGGCCGAACAGGAATTCTACGCCGAGATCGGCCGCCTTCTGACGCTCGCCGTCCTCGGCATGTATATCCTGCTCGCCGTCGTTTTCCGACGCTATTCGCTGCCGGCGCTCATCCTGTCGGCGATCCCGTTCGCCATTGTCGGCGCGATCGTCGGCCACGGCGTTTTTTCGGTGAGTTTCGGACTCTTCTCGGCGCTCGGCGCGATCGCCGCGATGGGCGTCGTCGTCAACGACAATGTCGTGCTGATCGACAAGATGAACCAGTTCAGGGACGAGGGCGACAACGCGCTTGAAGCCGCGCTCGACGCCGGCGTTTCGCGGTTCCGCCAGATTTTCCTGACGTCGGTGACGGAATTCATCGGGCTGATGCCGATGATTTTCGAGGAGGCGGCGATCGCGCAGTTCCTGAAGCCGATGGCGCTTTCGCTCGCTTTCGGCGTGCTTTTCTGCATGCCGGTGACGCTGATCTTGACCCCTTGCCTCTATCTCATCGGCAAGGACGTCAAGACGCTCGTCACGCGCGTGTGGCGGGTTTGGGTGCGCGGCTGGCGCGGTCCTGCGCCCGCTGCGCCCGCGGAATGATCAGGCGGGTTCGATGAGCGCGGCCGCGCGCTCAATGAACCAATAGCCGGAGACGACGCCGAGCGCGTAGCCGCCGGCCCGCCGAAACAATCCGAGGCGCAAGAGCGCCGCAATTATTGGCACCGCGCGCCGCACGGCGAAAAGCATCGCGAAAACGGCGGCGATAATCGCGACCTGGCCGGCTTCGACGCCGAGATTGAAGAAAAGCAGCGCGCCAAGCGTCTCTGTCTTCGGCAGGCCGACCTCGCCGAGCGCCGCGGCAAAGCCGGCGCCGTGCGCAAGTCCGAAGGCGCTCGCGACCAGAACCGGCCGCCGCCAGGCGAGCGTCGTCTTGTCGCCGCGGGCGATCTCGGTTGCAAGAAAGACGATCGACAGCGCGATTACCGCCTCGACGGCCGGAACCGAAACACGCAAGAGACCGAGCGCGACGAGCGCGAGCGTGACGGAATGCGCGATGGTGAAACC
>JACADX010000170.1 GCA_013389125.1 Parvularculaceae bacterium
CTCATGACGCGCAATCTCCAGCGCAAGCGCGACGGCGGCGCCGATCGGATCGGCGGACGGCGGCGGCGCCGGCGTCGGCGGAACGTCAAATGATCGCCGCCTCAGCCCCGACGCCGCGTCCGGGCCGATCGTCACTTCGATTTCACGCGGCGTTCCCGTCGCCCCGGCAAGGCGTTTTTCGATGAGCGCCGCCGCCTGCCGGCCGAGGATCTGCCGGTCCTGTCCGGTCCATTCGCGCGTCTCGCCGTTGTCGCGAAGGCGCGCCGGACAAAATGGCGCCTTCGCGATAATCTCCTTGCCGCGTATCTCGAACGCGAGCGGCGAGTCATCGTCGAGCCTTCCCTCGATCATGGCGTTGCGCGCGCGGATGATCGCATCGCGGTCGGCGGCGATGAAAAACGCCGCCGCCGCATCCTTCGCCGACAGCTTCGGCTTGCGGTCGTATCGGATGCGGATGGTCGCTTCCGTTCCGGATCGCCTGCGCAAAGGCGTCCCGCCGGCGTCAATGCGTATCCCCGCAGCCTCGGCAAGGAGCGCCGAGGAAGCCATGGCGTTCGCGGCTCTGATTTCGCGGCCGTCGTCGAGCGCGGCCTTCCAGAGCTTTGAGCCGTCGCGGCCGAGGCGCTTAAGGCGCGGCTCGACGATTTCGACGCCGGCCGCGCGCGCGGCGGATTTCAGCGCCTCGACGAGCGGCGCATAGGCGGCGCGCCGATGCGACTGCAAATAGCCGGCGGCGAGCGCCGCGGCCGATCCCGGCTCGTCGCCCGCAAGCCCGAAGGGGGCGAGCGCTGCGCCGACAATGTGGGTCTTCAGCTGTTCATCGGCGAAGTAATCGTCAAGCGCGACGTTCGCGGCCTGATAGGGACCCGGTCCGAGGCTGACGCCGCCGTCGGCCGCGCGCGCCTGCGGCCGGCTCATCTCGTCGATGAAGGCCGGCCAAAGATGCTCTAGCGCCGGCGCGCGCGCAGCGAGCGCGCGTCCCGCCGCAAGCGGATCGTTTACGGTCGTCAAGGGAGACGCGCCGTCGGCGAAATAACTCGTCCGGGCCGGGAGCGTTTCAAAGCGGAGCTCATATTGATGAAGATCTAGGAGGCGCCAGACGAAATTCGGCGGCTCGGCGATTGTGGCGTCGCAGTCGGATTCAAAACCTGTCGCGACGAGCGCCGTCGACGCGCCCGAACGCGCCGCACAGGCGGCCGCCGCAAAGCCGGCGGCGTCCGTTCCGATCACCAGGAGATCGACTTGAGATAGGCGCCCCATCACGCAACGCCGCCCTTCGCGCCGAGGACGACGCTTTCATAGACGCTTCGCACCGACTGTTCGAGCCTGGCGAGTTCGTCTTCCGCGTCGTCAAGCTCCGTGCGCCCGAAGATCGCCGCCATCATCCGCTTCACTGCGTCGCCCGCAGCGCCCGGCGCGAAGACGCCCCCGGTCGCGGCGCGGCTCATCTGATGCGCGGCCTCGAAGATCGCGGCGGCGCGCCGGAGGACCGCCGCTTCCTCCGCTTTAAGAGCCCCGCCGGCTTCGAGAGCGGCGAGGGCCGCCGCAAACTCGCATCCCAAGGTCCCGGCCACGAGATGAGGATGCGTCAAGATGAGATACTGAACCGTGAAATCGATCTCGACAAAGCCGCCGACAGCGGCCTTGAAGTCAAACGGCCCGACGGCGGGCTTGGCCTTCAAAAGCCTTTCGCGCATCGCGTCGACATCGCGCGCGCAGGCGGCGGCGTCGCGCGGGCGGGCGATAATCGCGCCGATCTCCGCCCCGACACGCCGCCCAAGCGCCGCGTCGCTGGCGATGACGCGCGCCTTGGTGAGCGCCATCAGTTCGAACGTCCATGCGTCCTTTTCGTAGTAGAGGCGAAAGGCCGAAAGCGAGACCGCCGCAGGTCCCTTCGCGCCGGAGGGCCGGAGCTGCATGTCCGCCTCGTAAAGGACGCCCTCCTCGGTCGGCGTCGTCACTGCGGCGAGGTAGCGGCGGACGAGCCGCGCGAAATAGGTGACGGCGTCAAGTTTCGTCTCCCCTGACGCGCGCGCGCCCTCCGGAGCGTCGTAGACGAACATCAAGTCGACATCGGAGGCGGCCGTCATCCGCCGCGCGCCGAGCCGGCCAAGACCGATGACGGCGATCCCGCCGTCGATGCGCCCATGGAGCCGTTCCGTCTCGGCTTTCGAAATCGCAAGCAGCGACCGAAGCGAGGCGTCCGCGATCGCCGTGAAGCGGGCGGCGGCGTCATCCGGCCGGATCATTTCGGTCAACAGCTGCGCCGACGTTGAAAACGACTCTTCGGACGCCCAGCGCCGGACGACATTGAGCGCCGACTCATAATCGTCGGCGGCGGCAAGGCGCGCGGCGAGCCTTCCTTCAAACGCCTCCGCGGAAAGGGCCGCATCCGGCCACCGGCTTTCAATGAGCGATTCGGCGAGATGCGCGCGCTGCGCGACCTGCCGCGCGAGATAGGGCGAGACCGTCATGATGCGGATGAGATGGTCGAAGACGTCCGGCCGGTTGAGAAAAAGCGAAAAGATCTGCACCCCCGCGGGTAGGCTTCGCAGGAAGCCGTCGAAGGCGGCGAAGGCGTCGTCGGGCGAGACCGCGCGGGCGAGCGCCTCGATCAGCTCCGGCGTGATCTTGGCGAGCAGCGTCCTTGCGCGCGCCGACCGCGTGGCCCGCGTTTCGCCGGCGTGCCAACGTCGAAACGCGTCGGCGACCTGCGTCGGACGCTCAAAGCCGAGCGCTCTTAAGGCGGCGATCGTCTCGGGATCATTGTCGACGCCGGTGAAATTGTAGGACCGGGCGTCGGCCGGCCGCTTTTCCTCGGGCCTGAAAAGCGGCGCGGCGAGCGCGTGCGTCGAGCGCAGGACCCCCGTCAGCCGGTCCTCGAAAGCGGCGAGGCTTTCCTCGCCGAGGAATATGGCGAGGCGCGACGCCTCGTCCTCGTTGATCGGGATGCGGTGCGTCTGCTCGTCCGCGATCATCTGCAGCCGGTGTTCGACCTTGCGCAGATAGCAGTAGCGCTCCTTAAGCGCCTCCGCAGCCTGGCGGTCGACGGCGCCCGCAGCCGTCAGCGCCGCCATCGCCTCGAGCGTCGCGCGCGGGCGCAGGGCCGGATTCTTGCCGCCGCCGATCAGCTGTTGCGCCTGCACGAAGAATTCGATCTCGCGAATGCCGCCGCGGCCGCGTTTCAGATCGCAGCCGAAAAAGTCGGGCTCGCCGGCGCCCGCGCCGGCGTGAATCTGGCGCATCACCGCGTAGACCTCCTCGATCGCGGCGAAGTCGAGATATTTCCGCCAGATGAACGGGCGGAGCCGGCGGATGAATTCCTCGCCGAGGGGAATGTCGCCCGCCGCCGCGCGCGCCTTGATGAAAGCGGCGCGCTCCCAGTTCTGGCCGTAGGATTCGTAATAGGTCTCGGCGGCGTTGATCGAGACCGCCGCCGCCGAGACGCCGGGATCGGGGCGCAGGCGCAAGTCCGTCCGGAAGACATAGCCGTCCGCGGTCTGATCATTGAGGCGCGAGACCATGGCGCGCGTCGCCGCGACGGCGACCTTCTTCGCCTCGCCGCCGCCGCCGAGCGCGTCGCTCGCGCTGTCAAACAGCACGACGAGATCGATGTCGCTCGAATAATTGAGCTCAAAAGCGCCGAGCTTGCCCATGGCGAGGACCGTAAATCCCGATCCTTCCTCGGGCCGCTCCGGCGAGCCCGGGCGAAAGCCGAGTCGCTCCGTCTGCCGGAGCGCCATGCGGACTGCTGCCCCGACCGCCGCGTCGGCGAAGCGCGACAGGCGCGCCGCGGACGCCATCGTCGTCGCCGCGCCGGAGATTTCAGCGAGCGCGGTCGAAAGGGCGGCGTCGGCTTTCGCTTGCCGGAGCGCGCGCATCTGCAGCGCCGGGTCGGCTTCCTCGGCGGCCTTCCATGCGGCGGCGACTGCGCGTGCGAGGCTTTTCTCGGGCGAGGATGCGATCGCAAGGCGCGCCGTTTCCGGATAGCGCTCGATGAGCCGCGCGAGATAGGGCGAGCACCCGGCGACGCCGGCGACGAGATCGGCGGCGCCCGTAGCGCCGATCGCGGCGAGCGCGCGCTCTCCGGCGCGCCGGTCGACGGGCTTTGGCGCAAAACGCGCGAGACTGGACAAGGACGCGTCGTCAGCCATCGGAGTGTTTTTAGGGTAATGCGCGCGCGATTGGGAACTGAATTTCGCGCCCTGTCATGCCTTGTCGAAAGCCGGGAAGGCGATCGTCACTTTAAGACCCTTGCGGTCGGCGTTCGACGAGGAATCGCCGAGCGCGATCGAAGCCCGGTGGGCGCGCGCGATCGCCGAGACGAGGGAAAGCCCGAGGCCCGATCCCGGCGTCGAGCGGCTCTGCTCAAGGCGGACGAAGCGCTTGACGACGCTGTCGCGGTCGCTTTCGGGAACGCCCGGCCCGTCATCGAGCACGGAGAGCAGGACCCGGTTCTCCGACCCCTTGCGGACGTCGATCCTGATCGTCGTGCCGCCGACCGCGTATTTGAGCGCGTTGTCGAGAAGGTTCGCGATCGCCTGGCTGATCAGCGAGCGCGAGCCCCTGATCGGCGGCGTCGGCGCGGTCTTGAGCTGGAGAATGAAGCCCGCGTCCTGCGCCGCGGGCTCGTAAAGCTCCGCCATCTCCTGCGCGACCGCGACGAGATCGATCGCCTCCATGTGGCCGGCGCCTTCGCCCGACTCGATGCGGGCGATCGACAAGAGCGCGTTGAAGGTCGTGATCATGTTCTCGGCGTC